>CAZAIE010000114.1:0-11584 GCA_964485035.1 uncultured Myxococcaceae bacterium
GGTCTGCCCGGGCCAGCACGCGCTGCAGGCCCGCCCGCCCTTCCAGCAGGCGCCCGCCACGTCGCCGGGCTTGCACTCCGCCCCCTCGCAGCAGCCGCTGGGACAGGAGGTCCCGTCGCAGACGCACGCGTTGGAGACGCAGCGCTGTCCCGCGGCGCAGGTGCCGCAGTCGTAGGTGTGGGTCACGCCGCAGGCGTCCTTGGCGGTGACCGCGCCGCAGGTCTTGGTCAGGCGCGCGCAGAACGAGGCCGGGGTCTCGGTGCAGCCGCAGACGTTCGTGGTGCCGGCGCCAGGCGGCCGAGTCTCGCACCGCGCCAGGCGGCCGAGTCTGGCACCGCGCCGGGCGGCCGAGTCTGACACCCAGACGGATAAATGTATGGATTTCCGGCGTTCTGCCCCTCTGCCTTTGTCCGAATGGCACGTGAATCCGGCACCTTGACGCAGGCACGCCGTGCCCGCTGCGCGTAGCATCGCCAGTGCACATGGCCTCGCTCTTCATCCACAGCCTGCGCGTCGGCTTCGCGACGAACAGCTCGTCGTCCCACAGCCTCATCTACCTGCCGAGGCAGGCCGACCGGGACATCCCCGAGGGGCACGGGTACCACGACGAGCACTTCGTGCTGGCCTCGGCCGAGGCCAAGCGACCGTACGTCCGGCTGCAGCTCGACGGCGCCGGGCTCGCGGGCGAGCTGGAGGAGCTGGTCGGGCCACCGGTGATGGGACAGGTCAACCACCAGACCCGTTGGGAGGGCTCGCTCGAACTGCTGCGCGACGTCGCGCGCTGGGCGATGAAGGAGGGCGTGGTCGTCCTCGGCGGCGGCGACGGCTCGCCGCACCCGCTGCTGGACTGGGACCTCGCAATCGACCCGGCGACCTTCCACTACGACACGCGCACGCGGCGGGATCCGCTCGGGTTCTGGACGGTCTTCGACTGCCGGACCGGCAACCGGCTCCGACTGTCGTTCGCCGAGGCGGCCCACCCGCGCGTCCTTCCCTTCCGCGCCACCTGGCCCGAGCTGGTGGACCTGAAGATCACCAATCGCTGCAGCGCTCGCTGCCCGTTCTGCTACCAGGACTCCCGGCCCGACGGCGCCCACGCGCCCCTCGAGCGGATCCGGACGATCGTCGAGCAGCTCCAGGCGAGCCAGGTGCTGGAGGTGGTCCTCGGAGGCGGCGAGCCGACCGAGCATCCGGACTTCGCCGCCATCCTCGCCGCCGTGCAGGCCGCGGGGATGCGCGTGGCCTTCACCACCCGACGCACCGACTGGCTCGATCGCGCCTACCCCACCGAGGTGGACTGGCGCCGGGTCGGCTGGGCGCTCTCGGTCGACTCCGTCGCGGACCTGGCCAAGGCGCAGCGAGTGCGGGGTTCGCGTCGAAACCCGGCCTGGCTCCCAGCCATCCACGTCGTGCTCGGGACTCCCGCGGCGCGGCCGGAGAGCCTCGGGGCCATCGCCGAGGGGTGCGCGAGAGAGGGCCTGCGCCTCGTCCTCCTGGGGTTCAAGCAGCGCGGACGCGCGGCGACCACGGTCCCCGAGGACGAGAGCCACTGGGTGCGGACGCTGCAAGAGAGCGACGTGCGCGCAGTGTCAATCGACACGGTGCTGGCGGAGCGCTCGGAGCTGGCGCTGCGCCGCGCCGGCATCCCCCCGTGGCTCTACGACGTGGAGGACGGCCGCTTCTCGATGTACTTGGACGCGGTGAGCGGGCTGTGCGGACCCTCGTCCTATTGCGAGCCGGAGCTCATGTTCGGGATCCCCGACGGCGCCAACGCCATCGAGCGCGCCTTCGGGCGCATCAACGATCAGCTCGACGCCTCCCGGCGCCTGCGCGCGCTCCAGCTCGAGCAGGTGGACGCGCTGGTGGCGGACGACGCGGCGAGGCTGGTCCTTCTCGATGCGGCGCTCGAGGGTCGCTGCGAGCGCTGTGGCGCCGCGAAGGCGGCCCTGATCCCCGACCCTCCGCGACGGCCCCGGCTGGTCTGTCCCGCCTGCGCGCGATGAGCGCCCCGCGCCATCACCCCGGTCCGTGCCGCAGCTCTTCCGGGATGCAGTCCAGCGGCACCTCGAAGTGCTCCCGGACGACCTCCAGCGTCACCAGGAACTCGGGGAGCGTGTAGCCAAAGAACGTCACCTGCGCGATCGCCGAGGCCTGCGTGCGCGCGAGGTGCTCCTCGAGCGTCGTGCAGGCGATCTCCACCGAGCGGCGCAGCCCCAGGTTCCCCGTCCCCGCGCCCAGCGCGACCATGGCCACGCTGAGCTGCTCTCCCAGCGCCTCCAGCCGGTCCCAGAGGGCGCGGCAGCCGCGCTCGACCGTCGCCTCGTCCGGGTAGGACTGCGCGGTGAACCCCTCCCGGTAGTCCATGACCGCGACGTGGGCCACCCAGCGCGCCGCAGGATGCGTCCCAGCGCCGGTGATGAGCACCTCTCCCGGCTCCATGGGGCCGCCCCGCTGCGCTTGCAGCTCCGCCAGGATCTGCTTCTGGTACCCCGCGCCGCAGGCCCTGCGCATGGCACCCGAGACGCCGGTGCCCAGCACCGCGTTGGTGTTCGAGGCGTTGACCAGGACGGTCGCGTCGCTCTCCGTCAGGTCCCCCTCCGCCACCCGGATGGTCGTTGCCATGGCACCTCCAAGTGAGTGTCACGGTGAAGCCATCGGGGCGATCGTTCAACCCTTCCGGCGGCCCGCGCCGAAGTACGCTGCGGCGCCATGCAGATTCGCAAGGGCGGTCAAGAGCGCCTCGCGGCCGACGCGTACCTTCCGTTGCGTGAGCAGGAGGAACCGTGCTGACGCAGTGGGACAAGCTCAAGGCCGTGCAGCGGATGCAGGACCACATCGAAGCGCACCTGTCCGAGCCCATCACCCTGGCCTCCCTGGCCCGGGCGGCGTGCTACTCGCCGTGGCACGCCGCCCGGGTGTTCAAGGAGGTGACCGGCAGCGCGCCCTTCGAGTACGTCCGGCAGCGGCGCCTCTCCGAGGCGGCGCAGCGGCTGAGGGCCTCGTCCTGCAGGGTGGTGGACGTTGCCTTCGACTTCGTCTTCGACTCCCACGAGGGCTTCACCCGCGCCTTCTCGCGTCAGTTCGGCATGCCTCCCGACTGCTTCCGCAAGCGCGGAGGTCCCGTGGAGCTGTTCCTGCCTCCACAGGCGCGGGACTGGTACACCCGGAGGCAGCGAGGAGAGCAGTCCATGGCTGAGAACAAGACCGTCACCGTCTTCGTGCAGGTGCTCGACCGGCCGGCGCGCAAGATGATCGTGAAGCGGGCGAAGAAGGCCACCCACTACTTCGAGTACTGCGAGGAGGTGGGCTGCGAGGTGTGGAATCAGCTCACGGCCATCCAGGAGGCGCTGCAGGAGCCGCTGGGGATGTGGCTGCCGAAGAGCCTGCGCCCCGAGGGGACCTCGGAGTACGTCCAGGGCGTCGAGGTGCCGGCGACCTGGAAGGGTCAGGTGCCGGAGGGCTTCGAGGTGGCCGACCTGCCCGCGTGCAAGATGCTCGTCTTCCAGGGCCCGCCCTTCGACGACAAGGACTTCGAGCAGGCCATCGCCTCGCTCTGGGACGTGATGAAGGCCTACAAGCCCGAGACCTACGGGTTCCGGTGGGCGGACGAGGACGGCCCGCGCTTCCAGCTCCAGCCGGTGGGCTACCGCGGCTACATCGAGGGTCGGCCCGTCCGACCGGTGTGAGCCGAGACCAGGGAGCCGGGCCTGCCCGCCGGGCCCGGCCTCCCTCTCGATTCCCAGACCCGGAGCCGTCTCGGAACCCAGCTGCAACAGGCCGAAGGGACGAGCGATGAACCTCCACCAGAACCTCCAGGGCGTGCTGATTCCCCCTCCGCTGCCGCGGCTGAGCGACTCCGCCCGCCGCCTCGTCGCCACGCCCCAGACCGCCCTGCTCGCCGACTACCTGCTCCACCGGCTGGAGCCGCGCCGCGCGCTGCGACACGCCGCGTGAACGAGACCTCGCCGTCGGCTACTTGAGCTTCTTCCCCACGCTCCACGCCTGTGCCACGGGCGGGCCGAGCGACCAGTAGCCGCAGCTCGCCATGTCGAAGAGCAGCGGGCGGACCTTCCCCAGGTCGATGCGCCCGTCAGTGAGCACTCTCGGGTCCGCCCAGGTCGCGGCGATCTCCCCGACGAACACGTCGTGGGTCGGCGTCACCACCGTGTCCACCAGCCGGCACTCCATGGCCACCGGGCAGTCCTTGATCAGCGGGGCCGTGCCCAGCTCGCCGAAGAAGGTCTCGAACACCTTCGACTTGTCGCGCGACTTCCCCGACACCAGCCCCACGAAGTCGGCCTTCTCCACCAGGTCCTGCGAGGGGAGGTTGACGCTGAAGGTGCGGTTCTCGCGGATGCCCTGGTTGCTGTGGTGCGCCTTGTTCATCCCCAGCGAGATGCGGTGCGGCGCCGAGGCGTTGAAGATGCCCACGTGCGCGATGTTCAGGAAGTTGACCCTGCCGCCCACCACGGTGCCCACCAGCGTCACGGGCATCGGGTACAGCGCGTTCTGCTGACCGATCTGCTCCAGCATGGATGGCTCCTCTCCCGGCGGTCCGCCGCGAGTGTGGGCCCGCTGATACCCCAACCTGCCCCGTGAGGACACCCCGGAGGCGTGCCGCGCCAAGGTTTTCGGGGGATCCCGCAACGCCGCGGATGCTTCGCTATCGAAACGAGTGACATGGAGGCGCGAATGGTCCTCTCACGACGTCACGTGCTGGCTGCCGGAGTAGTGGCGCTGGGGGTCCACGCGCGCCTCCCGGAAAGGAAGGAACCCATGATCACGCTGCGCAAGGCCGAGGACCGCTTCCACACCCGGTGGGGCTGGCTCGACAGCTGGCACTCCTTCTCCTTCGGCGACCACTGGGATCCGCGCTTCGAGGGCTTCCGGGCACTCCGCGTCATCAACGACGACCGCGTGGCTCCGAAGGGCGGCTTCCCCATGCATCCGCACCAGGACATGGAGATCGTCTCGTACGTCCTCGAGGGCGCGCTCGAGCACAAGGACTCGATGGGCAACGGCTCGATCATCCGACCGGGCGAGGTGCAGCGGATGAGCGCGGGCACCGGGGTGCGCCACAGCGAGTTCAACCCGGACCCGACGCAGCCAGTCCACTTCCTCCAGATCTGGCTGCTGCCGACCCGCGCCAGGCTGCAGCCGGGCTACGAGCAGAAGCGGCTGCCGCCGGGGACCGACGGCGCCTTCTGGCTGGTCGCCTCGCCGGACGGCCGCGACGGCTCGGTCACCATCCACAGCGACGCCTCGCTCCACGTCGCGACGCTCGCTCCGGGTCAGACCATCGATCAGGCGCTCCCCAAGGGCCGCGCCGGGTGGGTCCACGTCGCGCGAGGCTCGGTGGAGCTGAACGGCGTGCGGATGGACGCAGGAGACGGCGCAGCCATCGAGAGCGAGGGCTCGCTCAGATTCAAGGGCCTGGAGTCCGCCGAGGTGCTGCTGTTCGACCTCGGATGAGTCCGACGCGGCGATCGCCCTGCGCCAGTTGCGGCGCAGTCACGTGTACGGACCTTCCCACCACGATCAGCCTCCTCCTCGGACGGCCACTGTCAGCCGGTGACTACCAGGTCGCGGTCTCGGCGCACGGAGGCGGCAGCGGTGGCCTGGTGAACCTCACCGAGTGAGCCCTCCGATCGATCCGCCCCGACTGGCAGCGCGCCCCGCGGGTGTCCTATGACGTTCTTCCCATGGACCCCACCGACGTCGCCCGCTCCCTTGGCGCCCGCCTGCTCGAGGCGGGCTGCCTGCTGGTCACCGCGGAGTCCTGCACCGGCGGAGGCATCGCCGCGGCAGTCACCGCGATCCCCGGCAGCTCCGCGTGGTTCGACCGCGGCTTCGTGACCTACAGCAACGCCTCCAAGGTGGAGCTCCTGGGCGTCTCGCCCGCCACCCTCGAGGCCCACGGCGCGGTCAGCGAGGCCACGGTGCGCGAGATGGCGGCAGGCTCGCTCGCACGCAGCCAGGCCCACGTCGCGCTCGCGGTGAGCGGCGTCGCCGGGCCTGACGGCGGCACTCCCGACAAGCCGGTGGGCACGGTGTGGGTCGGCTGGGCGACCCGCGAGGGGACCTCGGCCCGCAGGTTCCAGTTCGCCGGCGACCGGGCGGAGATTCGTCGGCAGGCGGCGATCGCGGCGCTCGAGGGCGCACTGGTCCCTGGGAGGAAGCCATGAAGGACGCGAAGCTGCTCGAGGCGCTGGTGGCGATGCTCTCCGACGAGTCCCCGCGCAAGCGCATCGCCGCGGCGGTGGTGCTGGGCGAGCTGCGCGTCGAGGACGCGAAGGTGATCCGCGGGCTCTCGGCCCTCGCCGCGGAGCCGGCGGACGCGCTCGCCGAGCCGGCGGTGGAGGCGCTGGGACAGCTCGGGCCCGCGGCCATGCCGGCGCTCCCAGCGCTGCTCGCGGCACTGGAGCGCGGAGGCCGCGAGCTCTCGGCAGCGGCGGGCAAGACCATCGCAGCGATGGGCGAGCAGGCGCTCCCCGAGCTGCGCAGCCAAATGGAGTCCGCCTCCCCGCAGCTGCGCGCGGCGCTCTCGCAGGTGCTGCCCGCGGTGGGCGGACGCAAGAGCTTCGAGCTGACCCTCGCCGGCCTCTACGACCAGCCCTTCGACGCGGTGAACCGGGTGGCGCTGACGGTGCGCCAGGAGGCCCGCGAGGCGACCCCGGCAGCGCGCCGGGTGCTGGCCAACCAAGTGGAGCGCTTCCTGGAGAAGAAGCGGACCCTGGAACAGGAGCCGGCGCTGCGCGGGGCCCTGAAGATCCTCGGGTTCCTGGCGCTCCCCGAGAGCGTCCCCACGCTGCGCGCCTTCCTGGCCTCGAGGCACCTGCCGCTTGTCCGCGTCGAGGCCACCACCGCGCTGCGCTTCGCCGCCGCGGGCGCCCCGCCCCGGAAGCTGGTCGCGGAGCTCATCTCGCTCACGGAAGACCGCGAGTCGCTGGTGGCCCGCGCCGCCCGCGACAGCCTCACCGTGCTGGGCCTGGGCGCCGAGCACGTCGAGGAGCTGGGGGCCATGGCGCGCGCGTCGGACGAGGCGCTCGCCCTCTGGGCCATCGGCCGGCTGGCGGAGCTGGGGGAGCCCGCCCTGCCGTTGCTCGGGAAGCTCGCCGGGGAGGCGCGACACGGACGCGGCGAGGCCGCCGCGAAGGCGCTGGCGCAGCGCGAGGGCGGCGAGGTCGCGCTCGCCCGGGCGCTCGTCGCCTGCGAGGACGAGGCGGCTGCGGTGACGCTCTCCTCGGCGCTGGCTCCGCTGGTCGCCCGCCTCTCCAAGGCCACGGTGAAGAAGCTGCTCGAGACGGGGCTCGCGAAGCTCCAGGATTCGGCGGCCGTCGCGCGGCGCCAGCTCGAGCCGGTACGTCTCGCCGACGCGAAGGCCTGGGCCGAGGGGCTGCGCGGCGCGCTTCCGAAGTTCAAGAAGGACCCGGTGCGCACGGAGCTCGTGCTGGGGATGCTGGTGCGCTCGACGCAGGCGACGCTGGACGACCGGCTCCAGCTCGCGCTGCTGCTGCTCTCGCGCTCGACGCTGGACCCGCACCCCGCGGCCCGCCGGCGCGACCCGGCGCTGGCGGAACTGGAGAAGCTGGCCGACGAAGGCGTGGCGCTGGACCGGGAGCTGGCCAAGGCGAAGGCCTTGGAGGACGAGGCCCGCTACTACGTGGGCTTCCACCTCGCCGAGAGCGCGGCGCACCGCCCGGTGGGCGCGGCGATCCTGGAGGCGCTGGCAGCCGGGAAGCGCACCAAGCTGGCCAAGGCCGCGAGGAACAAGCTCGCGCTCCTTGCGGAGGAAGACGGATGACGGCTCAGCCAGCCCGGGCCAGCTGACGGTGGCGGAGGTCGGTGAACCCGCGGCTGACGAGGTAGAGACCGAAGCCGGTGAGCAGTCCGTCCAGGCCATTGAGCTTCCAGACGAAGGCCGCGACGACGAGCCCCACTCCCAGCGCCAGCTGGGCCGCCCCGAGTCCGCGGCGCCCGGCGCGTGCGTCGACGAGAAGCGCCTCCACCTCCTCCGCGGAGAACGCCAACCGGCCGAGCGACGCGCGGACGTCTGCCTCTGACCTTCTGGCGACCAGCATCTCCCGGGCCTCGGTGACCGCCAGCGACCAGCGCTTGTGCGCGCGCCAGAGCGGCAGCTTCCGGGCCTCGCTCCCGACGGGGAACGGCCCCCAGAGCAGATCCTCCAGCCCCAGCAGGACGAAGACCGCCGAGAAGAGCACCCCCAGGCCCCCGAAGAACGTCATGGCGCGGTGCACCTCGCCGGTGCCCACCCAGAGGCCCAGAGCGACCGACGCCGCCGCGCACAGCAGCCCGCCCCCGATCCGCCTGGCGCCGCGCAGCCGACGACTGGCCCGCGCCTGCTGCACCAGCGAGTCCACCTGGGCGGCGTCGAAGCCCTGCGCCGAGAGCCAGACGCGGACCTCGGACTCAGGCCGGGCGATCTCGAGCCAGGCCCTCGCCTGGAACACCGCAAAGCCCTGCTGCACGAACGCCATGGTCCCTCCTGGTCCGCCTCGTCCCGTTGGGACACCCGTCCGGGGGCGACCGTCGCATGCTGTCATGAACCTTTCGTGACAACTGGCCGGGACCATCTCGGACCATGCGCAAGGTCCTCTTCGGCGTCTTCACCTACCTCGAGTTCGCGGTGGCGGTGCTGGTGTTCCTGCCCATCCTCGCCGCGGTGGCGGCGTTCGGCGGCCTGAGGCGCCGCGGCCGGTGGATGAGGCGGTTCGGGCGGGTCACCGGGGCATGCACCCCCCTCTGGCGGTTCTCGGTCGAGGGCGCGGCGCCCCGGGACATCGGCGAGGCGCCCTACGTCGTCGTGGGCAACCACGTCTCCACGGCGGACCCGTTCCTCTTGAGCTGGCTGCCCTGGGACATGCGCTGGGTGGGCAAGGAGGAGTTGTTCCGCCTGCCCGTGCTCGGCTGGCTGCTGCGCTGCGCCGGGGACATCCCGCTGCGCCGCGGCGACCGGACCTCGGTGGAGGCCATGTTCCGGGCCTGCCGCCAGACGCTGGACGGCGGGCTGAGCGTGATGCTCTTCCCCGAGGGGACTCGCAGCCGCGACGGGAACCTGCAGCCCTTCAAGGACGGGGCGTTCCAACTGGCCATCGAGGCGCAGGTGCCAGTGCTGCCGCTCGTGCTGCACGGGACCCACGCCTGCCGGCCCAAGGGCAGCCTCTGGTTCGGCGAGGCCCGCGCCGTGGTGCGCGTGCTCGAGCCGGTCCCGACGAAGGGCCTCGGTCCCGCCGACGTCGGCCGCCTCCGCGAGCAGGTCCGAGAGCGCATCGAGGCCGAACTGGCGAAGGCTCCCGAGACGCCGTGCCCCGCCCGCGCCGCGCGGATCCTCGTGCCGGCACCGACGCAGCGCGCGTCGTAGTCGCCTGGAACTCCCGACGCCTACCGGCAAGGGTCGGCAAGCACCGAACGGCCGGCGCCGTTCACCCGCTGCATCTCGCCGGTCCCGAAGAGCTGGTAGCCCAGGAAGGCGCCCTTCTCCGCGCACAGCGAGGCCTTGGGGAACTTCTTCTTGAAGCGGTGCGACGCCTCCAGCCCGCGGACCACGAAGGTCGGCTTGGTCAGCTCGCGCGCCTCCACCGCCGTCGCGGCCAGGTAGAAGCGCATCTCCAGCGTCGAGCCGGGCTTGGCGCAGGCAAACCAGCGCTCGTCGAGCTTGCCCTCGAAGGTGACCTGACCAGGCTCGGTGGCAAAGCCGGCGGTGTGCACCACCAGCATGTTGTCGTCCCCGGCCCAGGTGCAGCGCGGGCAGAAGATGTCCGACTCCGGTCCCTCCCAGGAGAGGCGGGCCATGGGCCCGGTGCCCACGAGGCGCACCTGCTGCCGCGTCGGCTTGGGTTCCCTCTGGCAGACGCCGGAGAGCCAGACGCCCATGTTCTGGCCGTTCACCTTCTCCTCCTTCACCACCTCGAGCTTGCCCGGCGCCCCAGCAAGCAGCTGCGCGGTGAGCGTCCCGCCGGCCTTCTTCGCGCACTTGAACCATTCGCGGTCCCACTTCGCGGTGAGCAACGGCGGGTCGCCCTCCTTCAGCGCAAGGGGAGTGGTGGGATCCTTCCAGACGCACTCCTGCGCCTCCGCGGGCGCCGCTGCGCCCAGCACCACGCCCAACGCGACCGCCAGCAGCCTGTCCATGGTCCCCTCCCTTGCGAGCCCGCGATGATAGCCCCGCGCGCGGCTCGGCTAGACTCCCCGGGTGATCTCCGAGCGCAAGAGGCCCGATGCCGTCTCGTCCTCTTCTTCTTCTGGCGACGACCGCGCCTGCCCCGCGTGCGCCGGTCCGCTCGAAGGGGTTCGGTGTCAAGCCTGTGGAGCCACCGCGCGCGCCGGGGAGTACCGCGTGCGCCGGGAGATCGCCCGCACGCCGCACTCACGGGTCTACCTCGCCGAGGACTCGCGGGGGCATCGGGTGGCGCTGAAGGAGCTGGTCTTCGCGCTGGTCCCGGACGCGGCGCGCCTGGAGGCGTTCGACCGCGAGGCGGCGCTCTTGCGCCAGCTCGACCACCCAGCCATCCCGCGGTTCCTCGACAGCTTCCGCGAGGGCGAGGGCATCCACACCCGGATCTACCTCGCCCAGGAGTTCGTCGAGGGGACGTCCCTGCTCGACTGGCTCCAGTCACGACGCGTCGGCGAGGCCGACGCCCGGCAGATCGCGCGGGAGGTCCTGGCGGTGCTGGTGTACCTGCACGGGCTGTCGCCGCGCGTGCTGCACCGCGACCTGAAGCCGGCGAACCTGCTGCGCCGCCCCGACGGGTCGATCGCGGTGGTGGACTTCGGCGCCGCGCGCGATCTGGCGGGCGGGGTGACGCACGGCTCCACGCTGGTCGGGACCTTCGGCTACATGCCGCCCGAGCAGCTCGGCGGCACGGTGGACCGTACCTGCGACCTGTACGCGCTCGGCGCCTCGCTCATCCACCTGCTCGCGCGCCGGCCGCCGTGGGAGCTGCTGCGGCCCGGCACCACCGAGCTCGACTTCCAGCGGGCCATCAATGTCTCCCCGCAGCTCCACGACTTCCTGGCGCGGCTCGTTGCTCCGCGCCGCGAGGACCGGTTCCCCGACGCGGAGACCGCGCTGGCAGCGCTCGATCGGCCTGCCGAGCGCGCTCCGGCCCGACGCTCGCGAGCTTCTGTGGCCATCGCTGCCGTCGTCGGGGCGGCGGCGGTCCTGGGCGGGCTGCTCTTCATCGGCCAGCGGTCGGAGCCCGTCCAGATGACGACCCCGCCGGTCCCGCCCGCCATCAGCGTCCCGGTGAAGGGCCCGGACGCACCCAAGCCCTTGTCTGTGCCCAAGGCGCCGCGACCGCGCCAACCGGGAGACGCGGAGCCAGTGGTGCTGGAGAAGGTCGCCGGGCCCGCGGAGAAGCTGTTCGTGCTCCGCGAGAGCTTCAGCGTGCCGACCTCGGTCTCGGTGCAGACGCCGAAGCGCTCGGCGAGCGGGGACTGCGCGACCCCGGGACGACTCCAGCTCCAGACCTTCCGCGTCGAGGCTGCTCCCGACGCCAGCTCCGCCAAGGTGGAGCTGGCGTTCGCGTTCCAGCCCGGCGAGGGCACTGGCTGCACCGTGGGC
>CAZAIE010000115.1:0-11546 GCA_964485035.1 uncultured Myxococcaceae bacterium
CGGCCGCAGCCGCTTCACCGGGTGCAGCCGGTCCTTCTCCCGGTCGGCGAGGTCGTTGAAGACGTAGACCGCACTGGAGAGCAGGCAGAAGGCGAAGGTCGCCGCCAGCGCCTGCTGCACCAGCGCCGGGTCCAGCGCCTTGTGGGCGAAGACCAGCGGGGCGAGCACCGCCGCGTTCTTGGTCCACTGCTTGGGGCGCAGCGCCCGCAGGGCCGCCTTCACCAGCGGCTCGCGCGGGGCGGGGGCGAGGTCCTCGGCCATCTAGCGGCGGCCCATCCCGTAGTAGGTGAAGCCGCGCTCGCGCATGGCCTTGGGGTCGAAGATGTTGCGGCCGTCGAAGACCACCGCGCCCTTCATCACCTTCTTCATCCGCTCGAAGTCGGGGTGGCGGAACTCGTTCCACTCGGTGACCACGCAGAGCGCGTCCGCGCCCTCGAGGGCGTCGTACATGTTCTCGCAGAGCTTCACCCGCTCGCCGAACACCTTGCGCGCGACCTCCATCGCCACCGGGTCGCTGGCCTGCACCCGCGCGCCCTTGCCCACCAGCCCCTCGATGACCTCGATGGCCGGGGCCTCGCGCATGTCGTCGGTCTTGGGCTTGAAGGCCAGGCCCCACACCGCCACGGTCTTGCCGTTGAGGTCGCCGAAGTGCTTCACCACCTTGGCCACCAGGGTCTTCTTCTGGCGCTCGTTGATGCGCTCGGTGGCGCGCAGCATCTCGAACTCCAGCCCCTGCTCGCGCGCGGTGGAGATGAGCGCCTTCACGTCCTTGGGGAAGCAGCTGCCGCCGTAGCCCACGCCCGGGAAGAGGAAGGGGTAGCCGATGCGGCGGTCGGCGCCCATGCCCTTGCGCACCAGGTCCACGTCCGCGCCCACGCGCTCGCAGAGCTGGGCGATGTCGTTCATGAAGCTGATGCGCACCGCGAGCATCGAGTTGGAGGCGTACTTGGTCAGCTCCGCCGAGCGGGTGTCCATGAAGAGGATGGGGTTCTCGGTGCGCACGAACGGGGCGTACAGCTCGCCCATGACCTTGCGCGCGCGCTCGGTCTCGCAGCCGATGACCACCCGGTCCGGCTTCATGAAGTCGTCGATGGCCGCCCCCTCCTTGAGGAACTCGGGGTTGGAGACCACGTCGAACTCCTGGGTGGTGTGCTTCTTCATCTCCTCGCGCACCTTGTCCGCGGTGCCCACCGGGACGGTGCTCTTGTCCACCACCACCGTGAAGTGGGTCATCGCCCGGGCGATGTCGCGGGCGGCACCGAGCACGTGCTGCAGGTCGGCCTCGCCGGTCTCGTTGGGAGGGGTCCCCACCGCGATGAAGACGACATCCGAGGCGCCCACCGCGGTCTTGAGGTCGGTGGTGAAGGACAGGCGCTTCTCCTTCACGTTGCGCTTCACCAGCTCCTCGAGGCCGGGCTCGTAGATGGGGAGACGCCCCGCGAGGAGCCCGTCGATCTTCGACTTGTCCGAGTCCACGCAGATGACGTCGTTGCCGCTGTCCGCGAAGCACGTCCCCGCGACGAGGCCGACGTAGCCGCTGCCGATGACGGAAAGCTTCATGTGTGCGCTCCCTGTGAGGGCCGTCCGAGAAAGGGCGGCATTCTACGGAACGGCCCCCGCAGGTGGAAGGACGGAGAACGCGGGGCTCAGTCGCGCACCAGCCGCCGCACCTCGTCCGCGCGCGCCGGCTCCTCGGGGCCGGTCCGCAGCCCGCTGGCTGGCTGCACCACCCCGGCCTCGAGCTGCGCCCGCACGTCGTCCGCCAGCCTCGGCGAGAGCTTTCGGGCCTCGTCGGCCGCCTCGGGGAAGAGTCGCGCCAGGATCTCCAGTGCGCAGAAGAGCGCCCGCGAGAGCCCCGCGGCCACCGCGCGCGCGCCCAGCACCTGGGGATCGGGACGGCCGTGCCAGGTGCCTGCCTGCCCCGGAGCCCCGAGCGCCAGCTCGCGCAGGTCCAGGAACTGGATGAGCGGGGCCGCGAAGGCCGCGCGGGACAGCAGCGCGACCTGTGACAGGAGCGCGTCCTCCAGCGCCGGACGGACCACGCGGGGACCGAAGACCTTGGCGGGGATCCCCCGGCCGTGCACCGCCCCCAGCGCGGCCACCGGATCGGGTCCACCGAAGAGATCGTCGTGCAGCCACAGCAGCGTCCGCCCGTCGGTGAGCGCCACCGCGCCGTCGGGCTGGGCCTCGGCCCGGAACTGCAGCGGCGCCCCCGCGAGCGCGAGGCGCTGGAAGTCGGTCCGGCGCACAGCGAGGCGCAGCTCCGGCAGCGGGCGGAACGCACCGTGCGGATAGAGCGCGTCCACGTAGGCCGCGCCGGAGAGCAGCACCACCGGGACCTCGGGGGCGCCCGCGAGCAGCTTGCGCAGCTGGACCAGCTTGTAGACGTTGTCCGTCACCGTGGCGTGGTAGTGGCCGAGCAGCAGATCGCGGATCTCCTGCGGCGCCCCGGCCCCGGCCAGCTGGTACTCGACGTGGTAGGCCATGAGCGGCGCCAGCCCCTGCGCGACGGCGAGATCGACCACCGCCTCCCAGGGGAAGTCGGGCCCGGGCGTGGGCACGCCCTCCGGGCGGCGGCGGGGAAGGTCGAGAGAGGTGAAGGGGCGCAGGGCGTCGAGCAGGTCCATGGGCGGACGGTAGCGCGTGGCGAGGTGCCGCGATGGCGGTCCGTCTCCACCCGCCTCCTTTCAATCGAGTGCGTGAGGAAGTGGCTCCGCGGGCGGGAGGCCCACAAGGTACTCGACCTTGCGCCTTCAGGGCAGCCACGCGAAGGCTCGGACTCGCCCGCTGTCTATGGCCTATGACACGCGCCGGAAGCGCGGGTGGAGGAGAACACGAGCGTGCACGAGCGAAGCACCGTCATGCCCAGGACTCCGTCGACAACGCATTTCGAGTCGCTCTGCTTGCGCTCGCAGATCTGGAAGGGAGTGTTCGCAACAACCTCTCCAACAGCAACGCGCTTCGCTGGAACCTTCAGGCACGAGAAGGCGCCCCCGGCTCCGAGATTCTCCACTTGAACTGTCCTGTGCCTTTCCAAGAGCCGGCGACCGATTGGCGACGGAGTGTCGATGACCACCCGCGAAGAACCGGTGCCAAGGAGCAGCGTCGCCGGCTCGCCATCGACGGAGGCCCCGACCGAGAAGTGGAGATACCCCGTCGCCACGGTCGGATCGGCGCACGCGGTCACCGCCGGAAGCCGTGCCACATCGCCTCCCGGGAACCGCTCCGCGGCAAATGCGCACTCTTCGGCCTCAAGCCAGAGCGCTCGTCGCGACAAGTCAAGAACCACCGCGTGACCTTCCTTGGCCATGAACTGGGGCGAGAGAATCAGGCCAATTCCAAGACGCTCCAGTCCGAGTTCCGTCACCGCCCTCAACCCGGAGGGAAGCCTCCCAAGGCCTTCGACTTCGATCTCCAGACCTTCCGCGCCATGGATCTTCAGTTCTCGACCAGCCGCATCGCGAGTCACGTGACCGGTACTGACGAGGGGCACTCCCAACTCGCGAGCAAACCACCCGTCAATCACAATGCTTTCGGAACCACTATCGATAGCCGCGTACGTGCGCCGGCCAAGAACCGTAGCGGCCACAATGGGAATTCCCAGTTCCACGCCGCCGATATCGAACCGGAGACTGGCTCGGCGACCCGGGTCGCGACAAGCCCCTGCGTCTGCAGTTCCGCCTCTCGACGGCACCGGGGCTACTGGGTGTCGACACGCGCAAGAGCCGAGAGAAGCCAGAAATGCTGCCAGGAGGAGCAGCACGCCCGATCGACAATTGACGTTGCCATCCCGCCCCACGAAGACCCGCTCTGGATGCTCGGCTACTTGTCGCACTTCATCACCCGTGATGAGAAAAGCTGGAGCCGCGAGAGGCGGGGCCGAACCATCACGGCGTCTCTCCGGAAACCGTGCACTCAACCACGCATCGGCTTTTCTGGCATCGGGGTCGAGGCTGACATGACCGTGCATTCCGACACGAAACATGTTCTCGACCGCAAGCGTGTAACACCGCCCTCCTCGCCTCAACTGCTTCCTCAGTTTGTTGCCATCCGCGTTGGACGGAAAACAGACACCGCAGTTGATAGACCGGAATCGTGAGCGGGGTCTCAAACAGCTCACAATCGGCATCCTGCGAGCACGTGTTGCTCTGTTCCCGCAGCACATCCAACTTGCGCAATGCGGGGGCGCATCCAGACGCCTCCATCTGCTCGCGCCGAAGGTCAAGCATCCGCGCGTAATCATGAGCGCAACCCGCAGCCAGAGAGAAGGCCAGCACCCCGAGCACGTGACCTCGCGCGCCTGCGCCTCGTCGCGCCACTCGGTCCGTACGTCCAGCCGAAGTTCTCATTGTTTCTCTCCCGCTCGACGCCTCGCACCCTCCACCCTCTACATCGAGATGATGAAGTAGAGGTACAAGCCCACCCCGCCAAGAAGAGCCGGTAACACCAATCCCTCCGGCCACCGGAATGCGATGACCGTGCCCACGACTCCGAGAGCGAGCACGCGCAGCCCGGTCCGGAGAATCTCCCTCCCTTCGTCATCGGCCAAGTGATGGCGCAGCCTGCAGGCCACACAGAACCAGGAACCCGCCCACGAAGCCAATTGACCGCACCCTGCCGCCACAGCGCCCCATCGTGGCACCCGTTCCAGGAAGGCCGTCGCCGCTGCACCTCATCAACTCGCCTTCGAGCGCCCCTCGCGTCCGACGCATCCGACGCGAGTCGGCCTCCCGGGCGGACCAACTCAGGTGCTCGGACTCCGTGCCGAAGGCCAGGCGATGCCGCCTCCGCCACGAGGTTCGCCAGCCCCGCGATCGCGCCCGGCCCGAACCATGCGAGACTGCCGCGTTCCATCACGCGGGGACGGTCCCCGCCTCACCCGAGGGTCACATGGCGCGGCTTCAGGTCTTCAAGTTCGGCGGGACGTCGGTCGGCGGTGCGGAGGAGGTTCGGCTGGCCATCGCGCGCGTGCGCGAGACCACCACCCCGCTGGTCACCGTGGTCTCCGCGATGGGCGGGGTCACCGACCTCCTCCTCGAGGCCGCCCGCGCCGCCGCTGCCGGGCGCACCGCCGACGTCCTGCGCAACGTCGAGACCTTCCACCGCCGCCACCAGGCGCTCATCGGCCAGCTGGTGGGCACCCGCGGCCTGCGCGAGGAGCTGGAGACCCTGCTGCAGGACGCAACCGAGGAGCTCGGGGCCATCTGCCAGAGCATCCAGGTGCTGCAGGAGCTGACCCCGCGCACGCTGGACGCGGTCGCCTCCCGCGGCGAGCGGGTGCTCGCCCGCATCTTCGCCGCCGGGCTCGTCGAGGCCGGCGCCGACGCCGAATACGTGGACGCCACCGAGGTACTCTTCACGCGCCGCACCCTGGACAGCCTCTGGCCGGACGAGGAGCGCTGCGAGAAGGAGTGCAAGAAGCGCCTGCGGCCGCTGCTCGCCCGCGGCGCGGTGGTCATCGTCCCCGGCTTCATCGCCACCGGCCCCGACGGGCACCTGGTGACGCTGGGCCGCGGCGGCTCGGACTTCTCGGCCTCGCTGCTCGCCCGCGCGATGGCCGCCGGCAGCGTCACGCTCTTCAAGGACGTCGACGGCCTGATGACCGCCGACCCCAAGGCGGTGCCCGACGCGCGGGTGCTGCCCGAGGTGCACTACCGCGAGGCCGCCGAGCTCGCCTACTACGGCGCCAAGGTGCTCCACCCGCGGACCATGATCCCGCTGCTGGAGCGCGGCATCCCGCTGCACCTGCGCAACAGCTTCAACCCCGGCTTCCCGGGCACGCGCATCGCCGGCGACGTGAAGGCCGGGGCCTACCCGGTCAAGGCGCTCACCGCCATCCACGGCCAGGCGCTGCTCTCGGTGGAGGGCAAGGGCATGCTCGGCGTCCCGGGCATCGCCGGGCGCACCTTCTCCGCGGTGGCGCAAGCGGGGCTCTCGGTCTCCATGATCAGCCAGGCCTCCAGCGAGGCGAGCATCTGCTTCGTGCTCCCCGCCTCCGAGTCCGAGGCGGCGCGCAAGGCGCTGGAGAAGACCTTCGCCGCGGAGATCGCCGGGCGCTTCATCGACGCGGTGCGGGTGGAGAAGCCGGTGGCCCTGGTCGCGGTGGTCGGGCTGGGCATGGCCGGCACCCCCGGCATCGCCGCGCGCACCACCGCGCCGCTCGCGCGCGAGAAGATCAACATCCTCTCCATCGCCCAGGGCTCGAGCGAGCTGAACATCACGCTGGCCATCCGCGAGGGCGACTCCAAGGCGGCGCTGCAGGCCCTGCACCGCGAGTTCCAGCTCGACAAGCTGCGCCCGCTCCCGGACACCCACGGCCACGAGACCTCGGTGGTGCTCTTCGGCCTGGGGCAGATCGGCCGGGCGCTGACGCGGCAGCTCCTGCAGCAGGACCGCTACTTCCGCCACGGGCTGGGCCAGGAGGTGCGCGTGGTCTGCACCGCGGACCGCTCGGGCCTGGTGGTGGCCGAGCAGGGCTTCGGCCGCGACGACCTGGAGGCGATGCTGGAGCGCAAGTCCCAGGGCCGCCCGCTCGCCCGCCGCTCGAAGGGCGAGCCGAAGCCCGTGGGCGCCGAGCTGGCCCGCGCGCTCTGGCCGGTGGCGCTGCCCCGCCCGGTGTTCGTGGACGCCACCGCCCTCGACGACGCCCCGGTGATCCTCGAGGCGCTGCGCCACGGCTTCCACGTGGTGCTGGCGAACAAGAAGCCGCTGGCGGCGCCGCAGGAGCAGTACGACGCGCTCTTCGCCGCCGCGCGCGAGCAGGGCGTGCAGCTGCGCTACGAGGCGACCGTCGGCGCCGGGCTCCCGGTGCTGGACACGCTGCGCAAGCTGGAGGAGGCGGGCGACCGCGTGCAGACGGTCCTCGGCGCGCTCTCGGGGACGCTGGGCTACGTGCTCACCCGGCTCGAGGAGGGCATGCCCTTCTCCGAGGCGGTCTGCGGCGCGCACCAGCTGGGATACACCGAGCCCGACCCCCGCGACGACCTCTCGGGGACCGACGTGGCGCGCAAGGCGCTCATCCTCGCGCGCTCCATCGGGCGAAAGCTGGACCTCACCGACATCGCCATCGAGCCGCTCTTCCCGGCCCGGTTCGGAAAGCTCAGCCCCGAGCAGTTCCTGGAGCACCTGCCCGAGCTGGACGAGGAGATGGCCGCGCGCGTCGCCGCCGCCCAGAAGAAGCAGCAGGTGCTGCGCTACCTCGCGCGCATCGACCGCCGCGGCGTCCGCGTCGGCCTGGAGGCGGTGCCCGAGGGCTCGCCCTCCGGCCGGCTCAAGGGCCTGGACAACCAGGTGGTGCTCTTCACCGACCGCTACCGCAACAACCCGCTGGTGGTCACCGGACCCGGCGCGGGCGCCGAGGTCACCGCGGCGGGCGTGCTCAACGACATCCTGGCCATCGCCGGGGCGGCGCAGCGGCAGGGCCAGCGGTGAGCGGCCGCGCCACGGCCTTCGCGCCGGCGACCATCGGCAACGTGGGCCCGGGCTTCGACGTGCTCGGGCTCGCGGTGGACGGGCTGGGCGACCGCGCCACGGTGGAGCTGGGCCCGCCGGGACCGGACCTGGTCACGGCGATCACCGGGCGCGACGCGGACCTCGTGCCGCGCGACGCGCAGAAGAACGCGGCGGTCATCGCCGCGCGGGCCATGCTCGCCCGACTCGGCGCCGCCCCCTGCAGCCTGCGGGTCGGCCTGGAGAAGGGGCTGCCCCTCGCCGGCGGCATGGGCGGCAGCGCCGCCAGCTCGGTCGCGGGCGCACTCGCGGCGGCCCTCGCGCTCACCGGTCGCGCCCCGTCCAACGAGGACCTGCTCCTCGCCGCCCTCGAAGGCGAGGCCGCCGTCGCCGGGCGGCACCTCGACAACCTCGCCCCGTGCGCACTCGGGGGCCTCGTGCTGGTGCGCTCGGTCGACCCGCTCGACGTGATCCCGCTGCCGCCCGCCGCGCCGTGGTGGGTGGCGCTGGTCACCCCTGCCGTGCGGGTCGAGACGCGCGCGGCCCGCGCGCTGCTGCCCGCGGCCTGGGAGCAGGCCGAGTGGGTGAAGCAGATGGCCCACACCTCCGCGCTGGTGGTCGCCTTCCTGCGCGGTGACGCCGCGCTCGCGCGCCGCGCCCTCGACGACCGCTACGCCGAGCCGCGCCGGGCCGGGCTCATCCCGCACTTCGCCGAGGCCAAGGCCGCGGCGCTCGCCGCCGGGGCGCTCGGCTGCTCCCTCAGCGGCTCCGGCCCGACCCTCTTCGCGCTCGCCGAGGACGAGGCCGCCGCCCGCCGCTGCGCCGCGGCCATGACCGCTGCCTTCGGAACCCTCGCCAGCACCTCCCACGTCGGTCCCATCGCCAAGAACGGAGCACGCCCCGAATGACCGCCTCGACCGCCTGGCTGCAGTGCCTTCAGTGCCGCGCGCGCTACGCGCTCGACGACGACCGCTCGACCTGCGATTGCGGGGGCCTCCTGGGCGTGGAGCGCCCGGAGGAGTTCGGGAAGGCCCTGGGCCGCGCGCGCTTCGACGCCCGCCTCGCCTCGAGGGCGCCCGAGGACCGCAGCGGCGTGTGGCGCTTCCGCGAGGCGGTGCTCGACCTCCCCGCCGACCAGCTGGTGACGCACCCCGAGGGCGGGACGATGCTCTACCAGCGGCCCTCGCTGTCCCGCTGGGCGGGGCTCGAGGCGCTCCACTTCAAGCACGAGGGCGAGAACCCCACCGGCTCGTTCAAGGACCGCGGGATGACCGTGGCGGTGACGCAGGCGAAGCGGCTGGGCGCGCGCGCGGTGGCCTGCGCCTCCACCGGCAACACCAGCGCCTCGCTCGCCGCCTACGCCGCGCAGGCGGGGCTGCGCGCGGTGGTCTTCGTACCCGCGGGCAAGGTGGCCATCGGGAAGCTGGGGCAGACACTCGCGTACGGCGCGCTCACCCTGCAGGTGCGCGGGGACTTCGACGCGGCGATGCAGCTGGTGATGAAGGCCAGCCGCCAGCTCGGCATCTACCTCGTGAACTCCATCAACCCCTTCCGCATCGAGGGCCAGAAGACCATCGTCTGGGAGCTGCTGCAGGACCTGGGCTGGAAGGCGCCGGACTGGATCGCCTTCCCCGCCGGGAACCTGGGCAACACCAGCGCGTTCGGCAAGGCGCTGCGCGAGGCGCACCAGGCCGGGTGGATCGACAAGGTCCCGCGGCTCGCGGCGATCCAGGCGCACGGCGCGAACCCCTTCTTCCGCGGGTTCCAGGACGGCTTCGCCACGCGCCACAAGGTGCAGGCCGAGACCGTGGCCACCGCCATCCGCATCGGCGACCCGGTGAGCTGGGAGCGCGCGCGCCGGGCCATCACCGAGACGCAGGGCGTGGTCGCCGAGGTCACCGACGAGGAGCTGCTCGCCGCCAAGCGCGAGATCGACCGGTGCGGGCTGGGCTGCGAGCCCGCCTCGGCGTGCTCCCTCGCCGGCGTGCGCAAGCTGCGCGAGCAGGGCGTCGTGAAGCCGGAGGACCGCGTGGTGTGCATCCTCACCGGCCACGTGCTCAAGGACCCGGACACGGTGGTGAAGCACGTGGCCCCGGAGCAACTCGTGGAGATCGACGCGGACGTCGCGGCGGTGGAGCGCGCGCTGCGCTGAAGCGCTGGCTACTTGTCGTGGAGCATCACCCACAGGTTGAGCGCCCCGGCCGCGGTGTTGCCCATCACGGCCCAGAGCGCCATCCCGCGGTTGGTCTTCGGCAGCCGTCCGTCCGCCACGCGCTGGAGCACCATGAAGCCCAGCACGAGGCCCACCACCCAGACCGGCGTGCAGAAGCAGCCGAAGCACGCGCAGATGAGCGCCACCACCGCGAGGCCGCTCCGCTTCGGCGCCGCGCCGACCTTCACCGGCTCGCCGGGGACGGGCGTAGCCTTGCGGGACACGCGCGGGTCTGGGCTGGCGCTGACGGTCGCTACACGGGGCAGGCGCCCGCGACACGACGGACAGGCCACCTGCTGGTCCTCGCGGACGTAGCCGCACTGACCGCAGACGCTCTCGCCGCACACGACGCACAGGTCCGTCGCGGGGACACCGGGATGTCTCGGACAGTCGGCCATGGCCACAGCCTTCCCCATCCCGCCCACGGCCGTCAAAGTGGCGACGGTGGAAGGGCGGACCGATCCCCGCGGCGTTGACTCCCGTGGCTGGCGCCAGTAATGCGCAGCCATGCGTCCAGCCGTCGCCATCACTGGCATCTCCGGGAACCTCGGGCGGATCGTCGCCAAGCTCCTGCACCGCGAGGAGCGGATCATCGGCATCGACCGGCGCCCCTTCCCCGGCCGCCCCAAGGACGTGGAGCACCACGCCCTCGACCTGCGCAAGAAGCGCTGCGAGGACATCTTCCGCAAGGAGGACATCCGCGCCCTGGTGCACATGGGCTTCGTCCACGGCCCGCGGGCGAGCACGCACGAGCACCACACCTTCAACGTGCTCGGGACCACCAACGTGCTGGAGTACTGCGTCCGGCACGGGGTGAAGAAGGTGGTCATTGTTTCTAGCGCGTCCGTGTACGGCCCCTCGCCGGACAACTCGAACTTCCTCACCGAGGACGCCCCGCTGATGGCGGCCGCGCGCTTCCCGCAGATGCGCGACCTCATCGAAGCGGACATGTACGCGCAGTCCTTCTTCTACCGGCACACCGACATCGAGACGGTGATCCTGCGGCCGGTGCACATCCTCGGCCCCCAGATCCACAACGGGCCGTCGAACTACCTGCGCATGCCCCGACCGTGGACGCTGCTGGGCTTCGACCCGGTGCTGCAGTTCATCCACGCCGAGGACGTGGCCCGGGCCATCCAGCAGGTGCTGCGGCCGGGCATCCGCGGGGTCTACAACGTCATCGGGCCGGGTGAAGTCCCGCTCTCCTACGCGCTGCGCGAGCTGGGCCGCCAGCCGCTGCCGGTGCCGCACCTGGTCGCGCGACCGCTGGTGAAGGCGCTCTTCCGCTACAAGGTCGTGGACTTCCCCCCGGCGGAGCTGGACTTCCTGCAGTTCCTCTGCGCGGTGGACGGCGGCCGCGCGCGGCGCGAGTGGGGCTGGGAGCCGCAGCACGGGCTGCGCGAGACCCTGCGCTCGGTGCTCGGCGAGTGACGGCCCCGACCTCCACCGGCCCGTCGCGGGCGACGTTCCCGGGCCTGTTGCTCCTCTCTGCGGCGACGCTGCTCTTCGAGGTGGCGCTGACCCGGGTGCTCTCGGTCACGCTCTGGTACCCGTTCGCCTTCATGGTGGTGAGCACCGCGCTGTTCGGGTTCGGGTTCGCGGGGGTGGCGCTCTCGCTGCGGCGCGAGCCCGCGAGCGCCTCGCCGCGGCTGGTCGCGACGGCGGCCATCGCGGCCCCGCTGGCCTTCGCGCTGGGCTACGCGCTGTTCCAGCGCATCCCCGTGGAGCCGTTCTCGCTGGCGACCGAGCCGCGGCAGTGGGCGCTGCTCGCCGCGGCCTACCTCGCCATCGCGCTCCCGTTCTTCGCCGCTGGTGCAGCCATCGCCGCGACGCTCACCCGGCACGCCGCGGCCATCCACCGGCTGTATCTCTTCGATCTGGTGGG
>CAZAIE010000116.1:0-11543 GCA_964485035.1 uncultured Myxococcaceae bacterium
GGTGTGGCAGGGGGATGACGGGACGATTGCCCCGTCACCCCCTATGCCGATCGGGTGTTCTTGCGGGGGATGAGTGAGAGAGAACGGCCGACTGGAAACCCAGGGAGGCGTATGGCACGCTCACGCAACTTCCAGGAGCGGCGAATGCGGTTCGACGTGTGGTTGGTGGTCGCAGCAGGCCTGTGCCTCGCCCTCTGGCCGGCCCGGGCGTTCGCCTATCTCGACCCCGGCTCCGGCAGCCTCTTCCTGCAGATCCTTCTGGCGGGCATCTTCGGGGCTCTGTTCTTCCTGAAGACCTTCTACCGACGGATTCGAGACTTCTTTGCCAAGCGATTCGGAAAGAAACCCGCAGGCTGAGTCCAGCCATTCGGTCGTCCCGAGCTCGTTCCGGGACCCCTCCGGGTTCGTCTTCCGGCGCGATGGGGTGCTCTACCGCCAGGTGAACGGCTGCTACCGCGAGGACTTCGACGCCCTCGTCGGCAGCGGCCTCCTCCATGCGCTCCAGACCGACGGGTTGGTCGTTCCCCACGAGGAGGCCGACCCCGCGCTGGGGACCGGGCAGGCCTACAAGGTCCTGCGTCCCCGACGGGTCCCCTTCGTCTCGTACCCCTACGAGTGGTGCTTCGGACAGCTTCGCGCGGCGGCTCTGCTCACCCTCGAGCTGCAGGAGCGCGCGCTCGCCCGGGGCCTGTCGCTCAAGGACGCCTCGGCCTACAACGTCCAGTTCGAGGGCGGTCGGCCGGTCTTCATCGACACGCTCTCGTTCGAGCGCTACCAGGCCGGCCGGCCCTGGAGCGCCTACCGGCAGTTCTGCCAGCACTTCCTGGCCCCGCTGGCGCTGATGCGGTACGTGGACGTCTCCCTCTCGCGGCTGCTCGCCGTACACCTCGACGGCGTCCCGCTGCCGCTTGCCTCGCGCCTGCTGCCCTTCCGGACCCGGCTGTCCTTCTCGCTCCTGGCCCACCTGCACTGGCACGCCTCGGCGCAGCGTCGTACGCGGGCGGTGGCGGCTGAAGGGAAGGTGGGGCTCGGCTCGCTGCGCGGCCTGCTCGACGACCTGCGCTCGACCGTCGAGAGCCTCCGGGCGCCAGCCGAGGCGACCACGTGGTCGGACTACTACGACACGCACCTCTACTCGCAGGACGCCTTCGCCGCGAAGCAGGCACAGGTCCAGGCGGTCCTCGACGAGGTGCAGCCGCGCTCGGTCTGGGACCTAGGGGCGAACGAGGGTCGCTTCGGGCGGATGGCGGCCGAGCGGGGCATCCTCACGGTGGCCTTCGACTCCGACCACGGGGCCGTCCAGCAGGGCTACGTCGCCGCGGCGGGTGAGCGCGGGGCGCCGCTCACCCTGGTGATGGACCTGGTGAACCCCAGCCCGGCGCTGGGGTGGGGCCACGCCGAGAGGGACTCCCTGCTCCAGCGCGGCCCGGCCGACCTGGTCCTGGCCCTGGCGCTGATCCATCACCTGGCCATCGGGAACAACGTCCCCCTCTCGCGCTGCGTCCAGCTGCTCGGGGCGGCGGGGCGGAACGTGTTGGTGGAGTTCGTCCCCAAGGACGACCCGCAGGTGGTCCGGATGCTGTCCTCGCGGCAGGACGTGTTCCCCGACTACTGCCTGGAGTCCCTCGAGCGCGAGCTCGCGGCTGCAGGCTTCGCGCTCTCTCGCCGACCCCTGGCGGGGTCCTCCCGCGTCCTCGTCCTGGGGCGGAGGGCCTGACGGCCGGGCCGGCTCACGGCAGTGGCTGCAGGGACTGGTAGGGCAGCTTCGGCTCCTCGGGTGCGGTGGGGAAGCGCCGCTGCAGCGGGCGCAGTCCAGCCTTCGCATCCAGCGCCTCGAGCGACTGCGGCCTCGCCGACAGGAACTTGTTGCGGCCCGAGTCCACGATGCGGCCGTTCGGCCGGTAGAGGACCACCGCCGACGCGCCCAGGTCGAGGGCGCGGCCGAGCCGGAGGCCCGGGTCGACCAGCACCGGCAGTTCGCGGTGTTGCCGCGCCAGGGCCAGGGTGTCCTGCACTGACGGGGCGCCGTAGACGACCTTCACCGAGAAGTGCGCGTCGTTGCGGGTGTGCTCGAGGACCTTGAGCGCCTCGCGCAGCGCATGCGGGTGGCTCGCCGAGGATGTGTAGATCAGGAGGCCCACCGGTCTTCCCTGAAGTTCCCGCAGTCGCACCTCGCCCCCGGTCGAAGCAGGGAGCCTCCAGTCGGGGACCCGGCTCGGCCAGAGGGAAAAGAGCAGACCGAGCACGAGCACGGCGCCCCAGGCGCCCAGGGCTCGCTCCACGGCCCGCTGGGCTGCGCTCCGGTCGGGAGGGCCCTCCTCCGGGGGCGGTTCGGCTGGGGCGCTCACCGGGCCTACTGTCCCGCGAACAGGAAGACCAGAAGGCCGATCATCGCGGCGATGATCACCAGGATCGCCGCTTCGATGGGGACGCTCACCTGCTCGAAGAAGCGCTCGCCTTGCGACCCGAAGAGGCCCCGACGGCGCTTGCGGACCCGCTTGAGCACCTGCTGCGTGAAGTCCGCGGGGGCCTGCTCCCTGCCCACCGAGCGGACCAGCGCCACCGCCCGCGAGTACTTCGCGAACCCCTGCTGGCAGTCCTCGCAGGTCGCAAGGTGCGACTTGAGCGCCGCCTCCTGCTGGGGCGGCAGCTCGTGGTCCACCATCGGCGCGAAGAGCGCCTGGGCCTCCTGGTGCCCCAATGTGGACGCAGCTTCCACCTGCTCACTCCTTCTCGAGGCGCGCGACGATCTCCGCCAGCGCCGCGCGCGCCCGGTGCAACCGACTCTTCACCGTGCCCTCCGGCTGGTCGGTGATGGCAGCGATTTCATGGTACGAGAGCCCTTCGACGTCACGCAACACCACGAGAAGACGGTGTTCTTCGTCCAGCTGCGCGATGGCCCGCTGGACCAGCGCCCGGGTCTCCCCGGCCGACACCGCGTCGTCGGGGCGGGAGCTGGGGACGTTCGCCTCCAGCACCGACTCGGGCACGTCGGAGATCTCCGTCGACCGGCCGCGCTCGCGGCGGCCCAGGTACTTGAGCCGGTTCAGGCAGTGGTTCTTCGCCACCCGGAACACCCAGGTGGACAGCCGCGACTCCCCACGGAACCGGCCCACCGCGCCGTGGATGGAGACGAAGATCTCCTGGGAGAGGTCGAGCGCCTCCTCTCGGTCCCCCAGCATCCGGAAGACGAGGTCGAAGACCCGGTCCTGGTTCTGCCGCACCAGCTCCGCGAACGCCCGCTCCTCCCCCCGCCGGATCCGCCGCAGCAGCACCCGCTCCCGGTACGCCTCCAGCACGTCGGGGTCGCTCGAAGCGGGGGGCGCCTCCGCGTCGTTTTCGCTGGCGGCCGGCTCGAGCGCGGCGCTCGCGGGCTCCGTGGGCGCGTCCTCGTGGCTCGGAACGACCTGCGGCATTCCCGCCTCCCTGGCGCATTATGACAGGCCGACCCGTGGAAAAGTTCTGGCGGGACCGAGGAAAGTCCCGCCAGGCTGCCGCGTGTCCTTGATGCGGGCCGCAGGCGGGCGGGCAGGACAGGCGGGCGCAAGCGCATGGAATCCAAACGACTTTCTCGGGCGAAGGAGCGGGACATGAGACGCTTCGGGATGCTGGGCCTGGTCCTCCTGGCGGCGTGCGGCGAGGACCGGCTGGCCCACACGGCGATGGGGGTGCTCAAGGTGAACGTCCTCAACGCCGGCAGTGCGGAGCGGGTGGAGCTGACGCTCCGCTGCACCTCCGACGAGCGGGACGAGAAGGCCCCGGTCGCCGTGCCCTCGCTGGTGATGGAGGTGGGGGACCTGCTGCCGGGGACCTGCCAGGCCCGGGTGGTCACTCGCGCGACCTCCAACGCCGTGCTCCGCTCCATCTGGGTCAGCGACCTGCTCATCGCCAGCGGCAGGACCACGGAGATCACCGTGGACATGGCCGACCGGATCCTCCCGCCCGAGGTGAAGGAGCTCTGCAACGGCTGGGACGACGACGGGGACGGCATCGTCGACAAGCCCAAGGAGAAGCTGCTGCTCTGCAGCGAGTGCGTCCGCGAGCTCGAGTCCCCCGCCGTGGACGACGACCGCTGCCCGGTGGTGCGCTGCCCCGAGTACAGCTACGAGCTGCGCGGAAACGCCGCCAACGGCTGGTCCTGCCTGAAGCACTCCCTCCAGGACATCACCACGCAGCGCTGCGCCGGCCTGGGCAAGTGCCTCGAGGCGTCCGAACAGACCTGCCGGGAGAAGGCCACGAAGCTGGAGGACCTGGTCCTCTCGGTCGAGGCCACCGACGTGTGCCGGAAGATCGACGGGTGCAGCGGCCAGATCGCGCCGGTCGTGGTCGCGCTCGCGGATGGGACCTCGTGCCTGGGGGACAAGGTCTGCAAGGCTGGCGAGTGCGTCTGCAAGGCCAGCTGTGAGGGCAAGACCTGCGGCGACGACGGCTGTGGGGACACCTGCGGCAGCTGCAAGCCCACCGAGACCTGCTCGCCCACCGGCACCTGCACCTGCCAGCCTCAGTGCACCGGGAAGACCTGCGGCGACGACGGCTGTGGAGGCAGCTGCGGCACGTGCAAGCCCACCGAGACCTGCTCGGCCTCGACTCACGCCTGCGAGCCGCTCCTGCCTGAGACCGGCTGCGCCGACGGCGATCGCGAGGGCTTCCTCTCGCTCACCGAGTACCCCTCCATCGCCTCCTGCTCCGGCGGCTGGAGCGTCGGCGGCGTGACCCGCGCCGACCTCGTCTCCACCTGCGGCCGCCAGGCCGGCAACTCTGGCGCCAACAAGGAGGGCACCGGCTGCTCCTCGGCCGACCTCTGCGCCGCGGGCTGGCACGTGTGCAACGGCAAGACCGAGGTCGCCGCGAAGGCGGGGGCGAAGGGCTGCCAGGACTCGGTGCCCGCGGGCTCTCCCGAGAAGGCCATGTTCTTCGCGGTAGCGCAGCACAGCGTGGCCAACAGCGTCTGCGACGACACGGTCACCGCCGACAACGATGTCTTCGGGTGCGGGAACCTCGGCATCGTGCTCACCGCGGCGAAGGGCTGCGGCGTGCTCACCCGGGCGCTCGCGAGCATGACCCCGCAGACCTGCGGCTACACCGAGGCCGAGCCGAAGCTGGGCCCCTGGGAGTGCAAGGGCGACGCGACCAGCCACCTGCACGAGGGCGGCCTCGTCACCAAGAAGGGCTGCGCCAGCCAGTCCTGCACCTGGGAGAGCTCGCCCACCGGCAACTGGGACCGCGGCGGCGTCCTCTGCTGCCGGGACTGAGCGGATGCTCATCGTGGACAGGCCGGGGGGCAGTCCCTAGACTCCGCGACCCATGTTCGTCGCCCTCCTCGCCGCCCTCTGCCTGGCGACCCCGGAGCCGCCCGCTCCAGCGCCCGGGACTACCCCCGCGGCGGCGGAAGCGCCCGCCGCGGAGGCCGCCAAGGCCCAGCCCGTCCCGGAGCCCGCACCGGCAGCCGCGCCTGCAGTAACCGCCGCCGAGCCGGCTGCGACCGGGGCCGCGGAGCCCGTGGCGCAGGATGACGAGGACGCCGCGGCCGACGCGGCGGACGAGCACGACGCGGAGCGGGAGTCGGCCGAGGCAGGCGAGGCGCCCCGGGACCCCAGGCATCGCTACACCGGGGAACTCGACGACGCGGAGCTGGAGCGCAGGTGGAAGGAGGCGCCTGACTCGGTGGGCTCGCTCTCCGTGGGCTTCACCGACGCGGGGCGGCTCATCAACGGCGTGCGCTTCCCCGAGGGCCCGCACTGGAAGCTGCTCGACCCCGAGCGCCAGTACGGCACCGAGGAGCTCGTCGGGTACGTGGCCTCCGCCATCGAGGCCGTCGCCGACGCCATCCCGGAGACCCCGCCGCTGCGCGTGGGGCACGTCAGCCGCAAGGACGGCGGCTGGCTCCGCCCGCACCAGAGCCACCAGGCGGGGCGGGACATCGACCTCTGCTTCTACGAGCGCGCGGTGCCCGACAAGAAGGGCGACCACTTCGACGTGCCGCGCAACTGGGCGCTGGTGAAGGCGCTGCTGGTGCACGGCGACGTGCAGTTCATCCTGGTGGACAAGCGCATCCAGAAGAGGCTCTACGACCATGCGCTCGCCGCTGGAGAGGACAAGGCCTGGCTCGACTCGCTCTTCCACGCCGGCCGCGAGTCGATCGTCTTCCACGCGCGGCGGCACCGCGACCACTTCCACGTCCGCTACTACGCGCCCCGGTCGCAGGAGCTCGGCCGCCGCGTGCAGCCGCTGCTCCCCAAGGGGAAGGCCGAGTACAACGTCGCCGTGCACCGCGTGCGCTCGGGCGACAACCTCGGGAAGATCGCGCGGAAGTACGACACCACCATCACCGCGATCCGCAAGGCGAACGGCCTGAAGGGCAACCTCATCCGCGCCGGCCAGACCCTGCACGTCCCACTGGGCACCGCTTGCATCGACTGCCCCGTGCCGCCCGAGGTCGTGGTCCCACCCCGTCGGCTGTCGCCTCTACCTCCTCCGCCTCCCGAGAGCGCGAGCGTGGCGGCGCCAGCGGCCGTGACCGCGGCCCCGTGAACCGGCCGGGCTAGCGCAGCCACACCGTCTTCACGTTGCAGAACTCGCGGATGCCGTAGTGGGAGAGCTCGCGCCCCCACCCGGAGTCCTTGATGCCCCCGAACGGCAGCCGGGGGTCGGACTTCACCATCCCATTGACGAAGACCGAGCCGGCCTCGAGCTGCGCCGCGAGCTCGTGGGCGCGCTCCCTGTCGTCGGTCCAGAGCGAGGCTCCCAGGCCGAAGCGCGAGGCGTTCGCCAGGCGCACCGCGTGCTCGGCGTCGCGGGCCCGGGCCAGGGCGGCCACCGGGCCGAAGGTCTCCTCGTCGAAGGCTGCCACCCCGGGGCCGGCGCCGGTGAGCACCGTGGGCACGTAGAACGCCCCGGGCCGGTCGAGCCGGTGGCCCCCGAGCGCGAGGCGGGCGCCCTGCTCGAGCGAGCGGCGAACCTGGCCCTGGAGCTCGGAGAGGAGGTCCTCCCGCGCCAGCGGCCCCACGTCGGTGGCGCGGTCCATCGGGTCGCCGACCCGGAGCGCGGCCATCTCGGCGCAGAACAGCCGCTCGAAGGCGTCGGCCACCGGGTCTTCCACGATGAACCGCTTGGCCGCGATGCAGGACTGTCCGTTGTTCAGGCACCGCGCGCGCGCGCCGGCCCGGGCCGCGGCGGTGACGTCCGCATCCGAGAGGACCACGAAGGCGTCCGAGCCTCCCAGCTCCAGCACCGACTTCTTGAGCAGCCTCCCTGCCTGCGACGCGATGGCGCGCCCGGCGGCGTCGCTCCCGGTGACCGTCACCGCGCGGACCACCGGGTGGGCGAGGATGCGCTCGACCTCGCTGGACTCGACCAGCAGCGTGGAGAAGGCCCCGTCCGGCAGCCCGGCGCGCTGGAAGATCTCCTCGATGGCCAGGGCGCAGCCGGGGACGTTGGAGGCGTGCTTGAGCAGCACCACGTTGCCCGCCATGAGGGCCGGCGCCGCGAACCGGAAGACCTGCCAGAAGGGGAAGTTCCAGGGCATCACCGCCAGCACCGCGCCGAGGGGGTCGAAGCGCACCAGGCTCTCGCGCGCGTCGGTCGCCACCGCCTCGGGGGCGAGATTGCTCGCGGCGTGCTCGGCGTAGTGCTCGCAGACCCAGGCGCACTTCTCGGCCTCGGCTTCGGCTGCGAGGAGCGTCTTGCCCATCTCCGAGGTCATGAGCGTGGCCCAGCGCGGCAGCTCGCTGCGCAGGAGCCCCGCCGCGGCGCGCAGCACGCGCGCCCGCTCCTCGAACTCGGTGCGGCTCCAGGCGTGGAAGGTGCGCCCCGCCCACTCGAGCCGCGCGTCGACCTGGTCCGGGGCCATCGCGGGGTAGTCGCGCAGGGTCTCGCCGGTAGCCGGATTCACGGATCGCATCGGGGCTCCAATCGCAGGGGACGAGGGGCCATAGCGTGGCGCCCCGGCGCGGGCAACCGTTCCTCCTCTCGGGCTCGCTCCTCCCGGCTGGGGCGGCTCTTCCAGGCCGGCCCAGGCGTATCGTGGGAGGGAAGGGGGGCTGGCCATGAACAAGGGAATCCGGACGATCACGGGCATCGTGGACGAGCAGGTCCGTCGCTGGCAGTTCGAGGCATCCTCGCAGCCCAAGCAGACGGTGCTCCGGCCCAAGCCGATGATCACCGTCTCCCGGCAGCACGCCTCGGGCGGCGTGGACCTCGCGCGCAAGGTCGCCGAGAAGCTGGGCTACTCGTTCTGGCACAAGGAGGTCGTCCACGAGATCGCCAGTGACGCCCACGCGTCCGAGCGGCTGATGGCCTCCTTCGACGAGCACCGCCGCAACGTCATCGCGGAGATCGTCGGGAACCTCGTGCTGGTGAACCACACGAGCTCCGAGTACGTCCGCGAACTCGCCAAGGTCCTCCACGCCATCGCCACCCACGGCGGCGCGGTCATCGTCGGGCGCGGGGCGCAGTACCTGCTCGACCCGAAGACCCTCTTCCGCGTCCGGCTGGTTGCTCCGGTCGAGGTTCGGGTCGGCAACCTCGTGGCGCGCGGGATGGCACCAGCCGACGCCGCGAAGGAGCTGGCCGCCGTGGACAAGGACCGGCGCGACTTCGTGAGGGGCCTCTTCCACCACGACCCGGACGACGCGCTGGACTACGACATGGTCCTCAACCTCGACCGGATCGGGCTGGACGCGGCGGTGGGGCTCGTGCTCGCGGGCTTCCGGGCACGGTTCGCAGACCAGCTCTGATCCCTGGCTCCAGGGTGGGTGCAGGTCGGTGTTCCGCTTCGTCACCAGCCTGGAGAGGAGCCTTCCAAAGCCCCAAAACGGCCTTGGAGGCCCGGGAAGGGCCCTGGAAGGCCCTGGGACGCGTCTCGGGCGGCCAGGCTTGCTGTAATAGGGCCAGCTCGCCAAAGGCCTTCCAGGAGGCCTCCAGGCGCTCCCAGGCGCCTTCCCGAGGCTCTGGAAATGCCTTGCAAGATGCTGTTTCTACTTGTCTTTTTCTAGGGACTCCTCGACCTCCTCTGCGACGTCCGGGTAGTTCTTGTGCAGGCAGTCGGGACAGACGCCGTGGGTGAAGCGGGTCTCGGAGTGGTGGCTGATGTACCGCTCGACCTGCTGCCAGTCGCCCTCGTCGTCGCGGATGCGCTTGCAGAAGCTGCAGATGGGGAGGATGCCCTCGAGCTGCTGGACGCGGGCCAGCGTGACCCGCAGCTCGTCGATGAGCCGCTCGCGCTCGGTCTCGGCTTCCTTGCGGGCGTGGATGTCGGTGACCATCGCGAAGGAGCCGACGCATCCTCCGCCGACGTCGAGGATCGCCTTGGCCGAGACGAGGACCCAGCGTCGGGCACCGTCCTTCGTCAAGAAGGACCGCTCGTACACCGAGTCGAGGCCCTGGCGCCTCAGCGCGAGCTGGGCCTCGTTGTCGGCCAGCTGGTCCTCGGGGCAGAGCTCGACGACGGGCCGGCCGACGAGCTCGGACACCTGGTAGCCCAGCATCTGTGCGAAGCGCGCGTTGACGAAGGTGAGCCGGAAGTCCCGGTCGAGCGAGATGATGCCCTCGGTCGCGGTCTCGACGATGCGCCGGTACTCCAGCTCCCGGGCGAGCAGCGCCGCCTCGGTCCGCTCGCGCCGCTGCACCTCCGCGGTCAGCCGGTCGTTCGCGCGCAGGGTGCGCACGATGACCAGCCCGCACAGGAGAGCCACCATCCCCAGGAGGGACTCGGTGGCCAGGAGCCAGCGCCCGCGCTCGGCGATGCGCCCCCGGACGTCGGCCTCGGTGAAGCCGACCGCGACGACCAGCGGCAGCCCCGTGACCTGCTTGTAGAGGAACACCCGGGTGAGGCCGTCCACCGGGCTGCGGTCCTTGATGCTCCCGGCCGGCGACTGTTCGAGCGCCGCCCAGAGCGGCAGGTCGATCGGCGCGGTCCAGGCGTCGTCCGGCGCCGCGGGGAGCCGCGCGCGCAGGCGCCGGTCGTGGGTCCCCAGCAGCGAGGCGACGCTCTGCGGCCCCAGCTTCAGTTCGGAGAGGTAGCGCGTGAACGATTGGGGAGTGACCGTGGCCAGCACCACGCCGCCGAAGCCGCCGTCTGGGGCGTCGAAGCGGCGCGAGAGCCGGAAGCGGTACTTGCCGCTGAGCCGGCCCAGCTCCACCGCGGAGACGAAGAGGTCGTCGGTGGCGTGCTGGCGGTGGAACTGGAAGTAGTCGCGGTCGAGGACGTTGCGTGCCGGCTCGGCGCCGTCGGGGACGATGAAGCCGCCCTCGGTCCCCACGATGAAGACGTTCTCGATGATGGACGTGTCGAACCCCAGCCGGTCGATGAACTCCGCGCTGTGGGCGCTGGACCGGGTCTGCAGGTAGTCGTGGCGCACGGCGCGGAGCAGCACGTCGGCCTGCCGGACGAGGTGCAGGGTGTGCTGCTCGAAGGCGTCGGCGGCGAGTGTCGCCTCCCGCACGGCGCGTGAGTGCTCCTCCCGGTACAGGTGGCGTTCCAGCAAGAGGTGCGTGGTCACCAGCCCGGCGCCGGCGAGGAGCAGGGCTCCGGCGAGCAGGAGGTACGGCACGGAGCGGGGGGCGAGTGAGGCCATCGCCCCTGGTGATAACGCCCTCTTTGGCCTCTGGCTCCCCTTCGCGGGCGGTCGTCCGGATGGGTGACGACCCCCGCGAGGGCGGGGCGCCTACTCGGAGGCAGAGGCAAGGAGGGAAGCGCCATGAACCGCCTGATCCTGTCGTTCGGTGCGCTGGTCGTGGCGGGGCTGCTGGGCGGCTGTGCGAGCTGGCGCTGGACGCACTCGGACTTCACCACCGAGCACTGGAACAAGGACTCCTACGAGTGCGAGCGCGACGTGCGGCAGAGCACCTTCGCCTCGCACATGGAGGACCGCCGCGCCTTCTGGGAGCGCTGCATGCTCGCCCGGGGCTGGCGCAAGGTGAACGCCGAGGCCCAGGACCGGCTCGGCGGCGTGCCCGACCCGGACACGCTGGTCATCAACTGGTGAAGCCCGGCTCACGGGGCGCACTGGGGCTGCACGCGCTCGACCAGCGCGTGGACCTCTGCCAGCTCCTCCTGGGAGAGCGGACCAGGCAGCGTCTCGGCGGCGTGCGCCTCCTCCACCGTGCGCGGCCCCTCTCGGCGCACCTGGGCAGCGAGGGTGCGGCGCCGGTTGCGCTGGTAGCGGCGGGCGGCCCGCTCCAGCTCCTGCTCCGCGTCCCCGACCCAGGTCTCCACCAGCGGGGTCGGTTCGGCCATCTCGCAGAAGCGGGCGTCGAGCTCGCGCAGGCGCCGCACCGCGTCGCGCACCCGCTGGCCCGACTGCTCGAGCTGGCGGTGGTAGTCGGCCTCGGGTCGCTGCGCTCCCCTCGCCCGACGGCGGGCAATTCGAGGCCTCGATGGCCGAGGATTGCCTCTTCCCCCTGGCTGGCCGCGAGGGCTCGATGCCCGAAGCGGCCAGACTCTATCTCCGTCTATCTACCGTACCCGTGGACTTGACCCGGCGAAAGGTGTGGAGTTCAGAGTCCACAGGAATGATCCACACCTCAACTCCACGGTTTAGAGT
>CAZAIE010000117.1:0-11517 GCA_964485035.1 uncultured Myxococcaceae bacterium
GCTCGCGGTGCTCCCGGAGGACCTGGTGATCCTCGACTTCAAGACCGATGCGCTGCCGCAGGGCGCGCCGCCGGCGGAGTACGCGGCGCAGGTGCACGGCTACGCGCGGATGCTCGAGGCCGCGGGGCTCGCAGGGCAGCGCACGGTGCGGTGCGGCCTGCTCTACACGGCAGACGGGAACGTGCGATGGCTCTGACCCCCGGCTTCGCGCTTGCCCCCGCCGCGGCACCTGTGGTCCCTTCCGCGCGATGAACGCCCCTGCCCTGCTGCGCTGGCTCGCGACCTGCCCGGAAGAGACGAAGGACGTGCTCGTGCGCGAGCTCGAGGCGCTGGGGGTCTCGGCGCTGCGGCCGGTGTTCCGCGGCGTGGGGTTCGAGGCCGACCTCGAGACGGGCTATCGCGCGCACCTGTGGCTGCGGACGGCGAGCCGCATCCAGCGGCTGGTGGCCGAGTTCCCCGCGGGCGATCTCGACGCGCTCGCGGCCGGGGTCGCGGCCATCGACTGGCCGACGTGGCTGCGTCCGGACCGGGCGTTCTCGGTCGCGCCGATCCTCACCGACGCCGCGGCGCGCGAGCTGGGCGAGGACCCGGTGCGGGAGGCCGTCGCGCGCGCGGTGCTGTCGCGGTTCGGGCAGAAGGCGCCGAAGCTGGATCCCGAGGCGGCGTTCGTGGTGCCGCTGGTGCCGCACCTGCGCGGCGGGGTCTGCACGCTGGGCATCGACACCGCGGGGAAGGCGCTGCACAAGCGCGGGTGGCGAGTGCAGGGACATCCGGCGGTGCTCAAGGAGACGCTGGCGGCGTCCATCCTGCTGCTCGCGGGCTACGACGGCACGGAGCCGCTGCTGGATCCGATGTGTGGCTCCGGGACCCTGGTGATCGAGGCGGGGTACCTCGCGCTGGGGAAGGCGCCGCTCATCCACCGGGGGAAGGACGAGTTCGCGCTGGAGCACCTGGCCGGGTTCGATCGTGCGACCTGGCGGCGCGTGGGCGACAAGGCGAGGGCGGCGAAGCGGCAGGCGCCCGCGGCCCCGCTCTTCGCGAGGGACGTGCGCGACGCGTTCGTGGAGGTGGCGCGGCAGGCCTCGCTCAAGGCCCGCGTGGAGCGCTACCTGACGTTTGGGGTCGGGAGGTTCCAGGACCTGCCCGCTCCGGAGTGTGCACCCGGTCTCGTGGTCGCGAACCTGCCCTATGGGGAGCGAATCGGCAGGGGCGAGTTGCAGGCGCTCTGTCGGGACGTGGGCCGGACGCTCAGGGAGAGGTATGCGGGGTGGCGCGCGGCGCTGCTGGTCCCAGCCGAGGCCCCGCGGGATGCCTTTGGGATGGTTCCCGAGAGATCGCACGCGCTGCTCAATGGCGCACTCGAAGTCCGGCTGGACGTGTTCGCCGGGGGATGAATCCAAGGGTCGCGCCCGGGGGACGTCGCCCGGGGGATGTCGCCCGGGGGATGTCGCCCGGGGGATGTCGCCCGGGGGATGTCGCCCGGAGGATGTCGCCCGGAGGATGTCGCCCGGGGGATGAATCCCCCGTCTCTATCTGGGACGGACCGAACTCGGGTCAAGCCCGCTTCGCGGGCTGGGCGGTTCGTGCTCAAGAGATCCAGCCGGCCGACCGTTCCGACTCTCAACTCTCAATTTGCCCAACCACCTCCCGGACTTCCCACTCGTACACCGAGAGGCCATCGCGGGTGAGGTTGGGGAGCAGGTCGCCGAAGGCGTTGGCCTCGATGACCCGGTGCCCTCCGTAGCCCTCCTCGAACATCACGTCGATGCCCAGGTGCAGGCAGCGGTGGGCGGCGAACACGCTGCGGCAGCTCTGCATCGCCTGCTCGAAGAGCGCCGGGGGCACGTCGCGGTCCAGCGAGGCGCGCTCGCCGCGCCAGCCCAGGAGGTGCAGGTTGGTGATCGGGTGGCGGTTCTGGCGCACCACCAGGAAGGCGGGCTCGCCCGCGACCATGAGCACGCGGCAGTCGAAGAAGTGGCCGTCGAGCCGGGCCTTGGGGACCTCCTGCTCGACCTGCGAGCCCTCGCGCAGGAGGAAGCCGACCACCTCGTCGAGCAGCCGCGGGTTCTCCAGGCGCCGGACCTTGAGCGAGTTGTACCAGCCGCTCCGCGTGGGCTCGATGGTGGTGAAGGCGCAGTCGCCCCGGGGCCGCCGGTAGTAGATGGCGAGGCACGACGCCGAGGAGCTGGCGGACATCTTCACGAAGGCGCTGTGGCAGCCGGTCTCGTCCATGCGCTCGCGCAGCTCGCGGCGGCTGGTCACCGGCGCCAGTCGGGGAGGCACTGGTACGCCGAGCGACTGGTAGAGCCTCGACGTCTCGCGCTTGTCGAAGAGCGTGGCCACGTCCCGGACCGGGTTGAGCACCTTCCAGGCAGGGCGGCGCTGGAAGAGTTCGTCGAGCCGCCGCAACGCCACCAAGAAGCCCAGGTGCTGCTGGCGGGGACAGAGGATGAGCCCGCGGTCGTACTGCAGCGCGTCGATGGCCTCCGGCGCGAGGGTGCTGACACCCGCGTCCCGCGCGCCCTCGTACCCGGCCTTGAGGAACTCGCGCTCCACCTCGAAGTCCTCGCCCGCGGAGTCCAGCCGCACCACCGCCGGCTCGGGCGAGAGCGCCTCGAGCCGCTCGAAGCGTCGCATCACGTCCAGCCAGGAGACGACCTCCGCGGGTGGCTGCCCCTGCGCCGCGAGCGCCGCCTGGAAGAGCCCGACCCGCCGGTTCTCCGGGTTGCCGACGACGATGAAGCGCACCGGCATCGAGGGTCTACTCCCGGCCCGGGTCGTCGGCCTGGGCGACGTTGCCGGGGAAGCCGAGCGCGATGCGCCCGTAGCCCAGGCCGCGCAGCGGGTTGTTCCAGAGGTGACGGCCGGTGGCGCGGTCGTAGCAGTCCACGTGGCCCTCCTTGGCCAGCACCACCAGGTCCCCGTCCACGACGATGCTCGCCCGGCCGCTGCGGCAGTCGACCTCCCACACCGTGTTGCCGGTGAGGTAGTCCAGGCAGAAGAGCCGGGACCCCAGCGCCGAGGCGAACACCCGCGTCGAATCCACGACCAGGTAGACCTCGCCGCCGGAGCCGCCGGGGAGCGTGTTGCCCCAGAGCTCGACGCCGGTCTCGCGGTCGAGGCCCACCACGCGGCCGTCGATGGCCACCACCAGGATCGGACTCGTCTCGGATTCGCTCATCGCCCCTCCAGGCTGACTGGGCCGCCGAGGATACTCCCTCGCAGGAGCCGTCGCCCGGTAGACTCCCGGCCATGCGCGTCAAGCTCGCCGTCCACCGTGGCAATGTCCTCGACTTCCCCGCCGACGTCCTCCTGCTCAAGTACGCCCGCAGCTTCCACGGGGCGGACCAGGCCGTCTCCTCCCGCCTCGTCGCCGCGGGCCTTGCGACCGAGGCCCAGCTCGAGCCCGCGGTGTGGGACCCGGTGCAGCTCTCCACCCGCGGCGTGCTGGCGGCGCAGCGTCTGCTGCTGCTGGGCACGCCGGCGCTGCGCCAGTTCGGCTACCCGGAGATGAGGGTGTTCGCGCGCAAGGCGGTGAGCGTGCTCGCCGCCTCGCCGGAGCCGATACGGACCCTGGCGCTGACGCTGCATGGAGCGGGCTACGGGCTGGATCCGCTGGAGGGGCTGCAGGCGCTGGTCGCCGGGCTGCAGCAGGGGCTCGCGGAGAGCCCGCTGCGCGCGCTCACGACAGTGACCTTCGTCGAGCGCAACCCCCGACTCGCAGAGGTGGTCGAGCGCGGGCTCGCGTCACTCCCGCCGCTGCTGCTCCCCGCCGAGCCGAGCGCGACCGCGCCGACGCCGCCACCGACCCCGACGCCGGCTGCGGCCGCCCCGAAGCGCCGCGTCTTCGTGGCCATGCCCTTCAACGACTCCATGGAGGACGTCTGGCAGTTCGGCATCTACGAGACGGTGCGGCGCTGCGGCTACATCTGCGAGCGCGTGGACGAGTCCTCGTTCGTGGGCAACATCATCGAGCGCATCCGCGAGGGCATCCGCGGCTCGGCCTTCGTGCTGGCGGACCTCACCGACGCGCGGCCCAACGTCTACCTGGAGGTGGGCTACGCCTGGGGCATCGAGAAGCCGGTGATCCTCGTGGCGCGGGACGGCACCCTGCTCCACTTCGACCTCGCGCAGCACAAGTGCCTCTTCTACAAGTCCGCGTACCGCCTCTCGCAGGATCTGGAAGAACAGATCCGCGGGCTGGGGCTCGCGGGCTGAAGAGTCGTCCGTAGATTCGCGAGTCGCCCCGTGGTGCGTGCCAGCCAACATCCACTTCGGGGGCCTCCCGCGATAGGGGGGTGTGCCCGCCCACGCCGCCCTGCACGCTTCCGCCACTGACGGGGAATGCAGCCGGGGGGCCGCACATGGGCACGGGCGAGGACCGGGACGACGCTGGCGGCACACGGCCGTCCCGCATGGGGCTGGCCGCGCTGCTGCTGATCGGGTTTGTGGCCGCTGCGGGTGCGCTGCACTGGCACCAGGTGCACCGCCGCGACGACCCTCGCTTCACTCCCCAGGAGCAGGCGTGGATTGCCGCGCACCGGGACTCGATCCGCGTGGGCTCTGACCCCAACTACCCGCCGTTGGACTTCGTGGACCCGGGTGGCCACCCGACCGGCGTCGCCGAGGACGTCCTGCGAGAGGTCGAGGCGCGCTCCGGGCTGCGGTTCCAGCGCGTGCCCTTCGACTCGTGGGCTGCGCTGCTGCGCGCTGCGGAGCGCCGGGAGGTCGACGTCGTCAAGTGCGCCGCCCGGACCCCCGAGCGCGCCGCCCACCTCTACTTCTCGCCGCCCTTCTTCAACGTCCCCACCGTCTTCGTCACGCGCCTGGACGGCCTGACCCCCTCGCCCGAGGGGCTCGCGGGCAAGCGCCTCGCGGTCTCGAAGTCGTATGGAGTCCAGGCCTACCTCGAGCAGCACTATCCGGCCTCGCCGCTGGTCCCCGTGAGGCACGACGGCGAGGCGCTGCTCCTGGCGAGCACGGGAGGCGCGGACGTCGCGGTCTCGGACCTCCCCACCGCGACCTACTTCATCCGCAAGGACCAGATCGCAAACCTGCGCGTGGTCGGCGAGACCGGCCTGCTCTACCCGCTCTCCATCGCCACGCGGTCCGACTGGCCGCTGCTGCACTCCATCGTCACCAAGAGCCTGGGCACCCTCTCTCCCGAGGAGCGAACGGCCATCCTCGACGACTGGATCCGCCTCGAGGTCCCCGGCGGCGTCCTCTCCTCCGCGAGGTTCTGGTTCGCAGCCCTGGCGATCGCCGGGGGGCTCTGCGCGCTCTGGCTCCTGGTCCAGGTCTGGAACCACTCGCTGCTGCGCCTGGTGCGCAGACGCACCGCCGAGCTGCGGGCCCACGAGGCGCGGCTGGAGCAGACGGTGGACGAGCGGACCCACGAGGTCCGCGAGCGCAACGCCGAACTGCAGACCGCGCTGGCGAACATCAAGACGCTCCGTGGCATCCTCCCCATCTGCGCGGGGTGCAAGCGCATCCGCAACGACTCGGGCTACTGGGAGCAGGTGGAGTGGTACGTCCACGAACACAGCGAGGCCGACTTCAGCCACGGCCTCTGTCCGGAGTGCATCGCGCGACTCTACCCGGAGCTCGACGCCCTGCCGGAGGACGACCGCCACGAGCCGGGAGTGGCGGCCGCGCAGGGCGGCAAGTAGCCTCGTCGCCTGCTCGTGACCAACGCGTTACGCACCGCGACTCTTGGACGTGGCGCAATGCGGGCAGGAGGAGTACCCCGTGCCCGCGCGACGCATCCTGGTGGTGGAGGACGACCCGGCCATCATTCAGGGAGTGGCCGACGCCCTGCGCTTCGACGGCTACGAGCCGCTCGTCGCCTCGACCTTCGAGGAGGCGAGACGCGACGCGGTGCGCGCTGGGATCGACCTGGTGCTGCTCGACCTCGTGCTCCCGGGCGGCAGCGGGCTGGACGTGCTCACCGCGCTGCGCGCCGCGCGCCCCACGCTGCCGGTCATCATCCTCACCGCGCTGGGGCGTGAGGACGACCGGGTGGAAGGGCTGCGCCGCGGCGCCGACGACTACGTGGTGAAGCCCTTCAGCATCCGCGAGCTGCTGGCGCGGGTGGCGGCGGTGCTGCGCCGCTCCGCCGAGCGCCCCACCGACGTCGTGGAGGTGAGGCTCGCGGGCGGCCGGGTCGACGTGCTGCGACGGGAGGTCCGCTTCGACGACGGCGCGCGTGAGGAGCTGACCGAGCGCGAAGCCGAGCTCTTGCGCTACCTCGCCGCCAACCGGGGACGGGCGGTGCCCCGGGCCGAGCTGCTGGAGCGGGTCTGGCGCCTGCCGCCGAGCGCCGCTCACACCCGGACCATCGACATGCAGGTGGCCCGGCTGCGCGAGAAGCTGCACGACGTCAAAGACGAGCCGCAGGTCATCCTCACGGTCCGCGGGGTGGGCTACATGCTGGCGAGGGAGCCATGAGGCTCTCTGGACGCGGGCTCTGGGGCGTCCTGGCGGCGCTCGTCCTCGCGGGTGCGGCGGGAGTCGCCTTCGTGAGCTGGCAGACCCTGCGGCTCGAGCGCGACGCCGAGGCAGCGCGCGCGCGGGCAGACCTGGAGGAGCGGCTGCGTAGCGCGCTCTGGCGCATGGACCTGGCGCTGGCGCGGCTCGCGGCGCAGGAGAGCGCCCGGCCACAGGGGCGCTGGCTGGAGCCCGGCGGCTGGGGCGACGTCGTCGGACGCTTCGAGCTCTCGCCCAACGGGCAGCTTGCCGAGTCGGGGAGGACGCAGGCGCTGGCGGGCGACCTGCACTGGGCGAGGCTCACGCAAGCCTCCGGGACCCTGGCGCGGCTGCGCGCCGACGCGGTGGTGGCGTCCAACGACCTCATGCAGCAGCAGCGCAGCGACCGCGGCCTCGCGGACTTCAACCTGCGCAACCGGTACGCGCAGCAGAACCTGGCCCCCGCCGGCCTCGTCCCCGCCGCCGCGGACAACGCTGCGCCCATCGCCGAGGCCATGGTCCCGGCGTGGGCGGGGGACCACCTCGTGCTGGTGCGACCCGGCGGGAGCGACAGCGCGCCACGCCTGCAGGGCTCGGTGCTCGACTGGGCGGGACTGCGGCGGCGGCTGCTCGCGGACGTGGCTGACCTCCTGCCCGAAGCGGATCTCGTCCCGGTGCAGGCCGACGACCCCGACCGGTCACGGATGCTCGCGACGCTCCCGGTTCGCCTCGTGCCAGGGACGATCGCGCAGCCGGCGAACCCGGGCACCCCGGCGATCTGGATCCTGTTGCTGGCGTGGGTCGCCCTGCTCGGCTCGGCGGGAGGGCTCGTTGCGCTGGTGGCGGGGATCGCCGGGCTCTCCGAGCGTCGGGCGGCCTTCGTCTCCGCGGTCTCGCACGAGCTGCGCACGCCGCTCACCACGTTTCGGATGTACGCGGAGATGCTGGAAGGCGGGATGGTCCCGGAGGAGAAGAAGCCGACGTATCTGCGCACCCTGCGGGTCGAGGCCGAACGGCTGGGGCGGCTGGTCGAGAACGTGCTCGCCTACGCCCGGGTCGAAGGGGGTCGCGCCGCGCCGCCGACGCCGCTCGCACTGGGCTCAGCGCTCGAGCGGATCATCCCGCGGCTCGCAGACCGGGCGGCCGCGGCGGGGATGCAGCTCGTCACGCCGACGGCGGAGCAGCTCGCGGGCGCGTCGGTGCTGGCCGAGCCCACGGCGCTGGAGCAGGTGCTCTTCAACCTCGTGGAGAACGCCTGCAAGTACGCCGCGCAGGCCACGGACCGGCGGCTACACCTCGAGGTCGAGACGCAGGGAGAGCGGACCGTGCTCCGGGTCCGCGACCACGGGCCGGGGGTCGCGCCCGACGTGCGTGGGCGACTCTTCACCCCGTTCTCCAAGTCGGCGCAGCAGGCGGCGGAGAGCGCGCCGGGAGTGGGGCTGGGGCTCGCGCTGTCGCGGAGGCTGGCGCGGGCGATGGGAGGGGAGCTGGCGTGGTGCCCGAGCGAGACGGGGGCGTGCTTCGCGCTCTCGCTGCGGCGGCCGTAGCGGTTCGAGCGGAAGAGCGCGACGGGGCTATTCGAGCACGGCCAGGCTGGCGGCTGCCGACACGAAGCTCCCCGCTTCACGGTGGAAGAGGAGCGCCGGGAGATGCCTGTTTCCTTCTCGCTCGGACGACGGTGCAGGCTCCGACCGCGAGAGCGGCTGCTAGAGAAACGTATCCGACTACGATCCAGTAGTGAGGCTGTCTGCACTGTGTCGTAGCGGTCACGAACTCGTAGCTTCCACACTCGGGCACGAGCAGTGCCGCAAGCGAATAGCCGAGGAAGATGGACACCAAGGCCCCCGCCAGCAAGATGATGGCACCGACGAGGAGAAGTGCCGTTTGAGAGCGGCGGGTCATGATGTAGGCCGCCTCAGATCTAGTGTTCTCGGCCGACCTCTTCGCGGACGCGCTCGTCGCGGAACTGCGCAAGCGACCCATACTGCAACCGACGCCCACATCAGTCCCTGCATCATCGGCACCCTCGGAGGAGCGACCCGAGAACGAACTGCTTCCGCCCTGCACACCGTAGCGGTCAAGGACGCAAACGTCCCCGAGGCCGACAAGGCACCGGCAGCTACTCCCGCGCCCCGAGGTTCTCCAGCAGCGCGACCAGCCTGGGCCGGCACGGGTGCCCATCGACCTCCGTCTTCGGGAACCACTGCAGCCCGTCGCGGTAGGCCTGCGCCGCGCGGCCGGCCTGACCCGACTCCTCACCGCCCTTCCCGGTCAGCAGGATCCGGCTGCACCGCTCGTCCAGCTCGCGCTCCACCTCGCGCCGGGTCCCGCTTAGCAGACCGTAGAGCTCCGGTCGTGGCTCCACGTTCTCCAGGAAGAGCAGCCCCTGACCGAGCTGCTGGCGGGCGTCGTGGAGGTTCCCCGCGGCGATGTCCTTCACCTTCAGCAGCGCCAGCGCCCGGTCGTAGGCGGCCTTCGCCTCGCGCAGGCACTCCGCGGGCGCGCACGCCGGAGGGGTCCGATACACGAGGTGCACGCGCCCCACCGCCCAGGCGTCGCTGCGGGGCGGGTTGTCGAGGGCGTCGAAGGCCACCTCGTTGTCCTCCTCGAGGTATCGCCTCGGCAGCCGCACCTGCTGCAGCCGTGGAAGCTCTCCGGTCGGGGTCACGGCGCCCAGTGGCACGCCGTTCAGCGAGACCTCCACCTGATCCGTCCGCTCGATGCCGTGGGCCTCGAAGGCCAGGTAGACCACCGTGGGCAGGCCTTCGTGGTGCTCGAACTGGAAGCGCGCCTCGTTGGGTGCCTGGACGGTGACGCCCAGGTGGTCGCCCAGGCCGTAGACCTCGGCCGATGGCTGCTCGCCCAGCACGTGGGGACTGCGCTGCCTGGGCGGTGGCGGAGGCGGACGTCCGGCAAGCGAGGCCACGAGCGCTGCGACGACGCCCAGCAACACGACTGCCGCGGCAAAGCCCGGGGCCCAGCGAGGTGCGGCACGGCCCGGGAGCGCAGGGCTCGCGACGATCCGCGTGTCCGCGCCCTCCTCGAAGCGCACCTCGACGCCGCCGACCTGCACCCGGTCGCCGCTCGCGAGCGGCACCTCCACCGGCGCACCGTTGAGCAGCACGCCGCTGCGTCCCAGCAGCACCAGCACGTGGCGCCCGCGGCTCCATCGAACCACCGCGTGGCGCGGCGCCGGTCCCGCCTCGCCACTCGAGGCCAGCACCACGTCCGAGCCCGGAGCCGAGCCGAGCGAGACCTCGGACTTGTCGAAGGTGAGCCTGCGCGCTGCGGAGCCTGCTCCCACCGTGAGCGTGAAGGGCACGACGCACCTCCTGCCCTGATTCTCGGCCCGGACGCGGAACGGGTTGTCAGCGTTGTGTCCATCGGACAACTGGCCGCAGGCCTCCAGGGTCTCGGGTGGACGTGGACTGGGTGGACGACGTGGACTGGGTGGACGTTGGGCTTGGCGCGTGGAACAACCGCTTCTCCAACGCCCTCTTCACCCAGCGCGCAGTGGAGCACCACGCCCGGTCCCTCGACGACGGTCCGCTCGACGAGCGCGGCTCGCTGGGACTCGCCCCCGAGCTGGCCGCCGAGCGCTCGCAGGACCTCTTCACCTACTCGGCGAAGAACGTGGTGCTGCCCAAGGGCGCCCGCGCGAGCTTGCCGCTGTGGCGCACCCAGGTCGCCCAGCGTCACGTCTACACCCTGGACCTCGCGGTCCGCCGCTCCGGCTCCTCGTACTCCTACGCTGCGCAGGACGGGGACTCCTCTCCGCAGCAACTGCGCCGCAACCAGGTCTGGCACCAGGTCGAGCTGTCCAACCCCACCCAGCAGCCCTGGACCACCGGCGCCGCGCTGGTGCTGCAGGGCGAGCTGCCCATCGCCCAGGATCTGCTCGGCTACACGCCGCCGGGCGGCCGCACGCTCCTGCCGCTCACCGTCGCCGTGGACGTCCAGGCGCAGCACCAGGAGGAGGTGCTGGAGCGCCGGCCCGACGCCCTGCGCGTGGACGGCCGCTCGTACACGCTGGTGCGCAAGAAGGGGACCATCACCGTGCGCAGCTTCCGCGCCGAGCCGTCCGCCGTGGTCATCACGCTCGCCACCGGGGGCAAGGTGGACGCCGAGGGCGCGCGCATCGTGCACGGCGACCACCGGCCCGAGGACGGCGTCGCCCCCATCGCCAACGGCCACGCCACCGTGACCTGGGAGCGGACCCTCGACCCCAAGGCCTCGCGGACGCTCAGCTACCAGGTGGTGGTCTACGAGTAGCCGGCACTGGAAGGACTGCACTCGTGGTCGTGGCGCAGCGCCGGCGCCTCGACTACCCTCCGGGCCTCGCCTTCCCCGGGTCCTGCCATGTGCGACGCCACCCCGAACGCCGACGTCGAGGCCCTGCGGCGCCGCCTCCTCGATGCCGAGCGCAGCGAACAGGAGTTCCGCCGTCTGCTCGACGACTCGTCGGACCCCATCTTCTGGTTCGGCGAGGGCGGCCGGTACCGCTACGTGAACCAGGCCTTCGCCCGCGGCGTGGGCCGGCCGCGCGAGGAGATCGTCGGCAAGACGCTGTGGGACGTGTTCTCGAAGGCCGAGGCCGACCACCGCTGGAAGACGCTCGAGCGCGCCCTCACCACCGGCGAGGTCCAGGTCTTCGAGGTGCGGGTGCCGCGCCCCGACGGCGACCGCTTCTTCCTCACCACCGTGCAGCCGGTGCGCGATCCCGGCGGCGCGGTGGTCGGCGCGATGTGCAGCTCCAAGGACATCAGCGAGCGAAAACATCTCGAGGGCGCGCTGCAGGCCAAGATCGCAGAGCTGGAGGCGGCCCTCGCGCACGTCCAGCGGCTGCAGGGCATCCTCCCCATCTGCTCGCACTGCCACCGCATCCGCACCGACGCCGAGACCTGGCAGCGCCTCGACAGCTACGTCAGCGAGCACACCGAGGCGCGGTTCAGCCACGGGCTGTGCCCCGAGTGCCTCTCCCGGCACTACCCGGAAGTCTGAGAGGCCGTGAAGGAATCGAGGTCAGGCAGGTCCGCTTCTCCCGTGGGCTGA
>CAZAIE010000118.1:0-11512 GCA_964485035.1 uncultured Myxococcaceae bacterium
GCATCCTCCACTTCGACGGCAAGGCCTGGGGACCGCAGGTGCACGACAACCGGGGCGAGAACCTGAACGCGGTCTGGGGCTTCAACTCGGGGGACGTGTTCGCAGTGGGAGACAACACCACCGTCGCCCACTACAACCTCGACGCCGCCAGCCACGAACTCACCTGGGGCATGAGCTGCTGCGAGCCCCTGACGGCCAACACCTGTCCCACCTCCGGCAAGCTCGTCGCGGCAGGGGGCGGCAACGACCCCGACGTAGTGGGGGACAAGCGGTTCCTCTGGGTGGGCGGCGAGAAGCTCTTCCGCCGCGCGCAGGTGGGCAGCTTCACCTACTACGTCGCGCACACCACCCCCGGCTTCGTGCGCGGCATCCGCGTGCTGGACCGGGACCGCGGCTGGGCGGTGGGCGCGGCGGGGATGATCCTGCAGCTCGACCGGTCGCCCGACCGCACGGCTGTCGACTCGAAGACCACGCAGGACCTGTACGGCGTGTGGGCCTCGAGCACCCAGCTCCGGGCGGTCGGCAACGGCGGCACGATGGTGTGCTGCACGCTCAGCGGGGCCACCGTGCAGGCGTGCGCGGCATGCGCCCACGCCAACGTCCCCGCCCTCCCCGGCGCAGCGCTGCGGGGCATCTGGGGCGAGGAGTCCACCGGCGAGTACTGGGTCGTCGGCCTCGGCGGGGTCCGGGCCCACTGGAAGGAGTAGCGGAGGGCCCGCCAGCGCACGCGCCGGCGGGCCCGGGGTCGACGAACAACCGCGACGGCTAGGCCCGCACCTCGGGCTTCGGCGTCGCCTCGAGGGGGACGGGGGCCTCGGCCTGCGGCGCCTTCTTCCCCAGCCGCTTCGCGTTGTAGGCCTCCTCGCCCATCTGCCGGATGGAGGCGATCTCCTCGCGCAGCGCGACCACGTAGGTCTTGGCCTGCTTGGCGTAGTTCCAGTTGAAGACCGCCTGGCCCAGCACCACCTCGGCGGCCGCGGGGTTCTTGAGCAGCGCCTTGCCCAGCGCCTTCCAGAAGAGCGGCCCGGTGACGCGGTCGCGGCCGATGGTGGTCGCGATCTTCACGAAGCTCTTCGCGAGCTGGGGGATCATCTTGAGCGGCGGCTGGAAGCTGTTCTTGCGGCCCAGCTGACTGACGGTGAGGTCCACGCGCCGGTAGTGGTTCTCGGGGGCGTACAGCTCCTCGAGCACGTGCGCGAGGTCCGAGAGGATCTCGGTGCGCGGGCGGGAGGTGACGAAGTTCAGCCCGGTGGTCGCGGTGTCGGTGCGGTCGTCGCGCTCGATGTCGATGCCGCCCTCGAAGAGCCGGCCCTCCTTGCGCAGCCGCTTCTCCAGCGCCGACTGCGGCAGCGCGTGCAGCGCCAGCACCAGCGTGGGGAAGGCGCCGGTCTTCTGCACCATGCGCAGCATCATCTCCGCCGCGCGCGGGGTCTCGCCGTCGAAGCCGAGGATGAGGCCGGTGTTCACCACCATCCCGTAGGAGTTGAGGATGCGCACCACCTCCTCCGCGGGGAGCACCGTGTTCTGGTTCTTGTGCGTCTTGTTGAGCACCTCCTCGTCGGCGCTCTCGATGCCCACGAACACGTAGCGGAAGTCGCACTCGCGCATCAGCTCCATCAGGCGCGGCTGCCGGGCCAGGTTCATCGTGGCCTCGGTGGTGAAGCAGAAGGGGTTGCCGTGCGCCTTGCCCCACGCCGCCATCGCCTCCAGCACCGCCTCGGTCTTGCGGATGTCGCCGATGAGGTTGTCGTAGCCGAAGTCGATGACCCCTCGGTACCCGAGGTCGTAGAGGCACTGCAGCTCACGCAGCACCTGCTCCTTGGACTTGGTGCGCGGCTTGCGCCCGAAGATCTCGAGGAGCGCGCAGAACTCGCAGGCGAAGGGGCAGCCGCGGTTGTAGCCCAGGCCCACGAACATGTACTTGTCGAGCTTGCACAGGTCGTAGCGGGGCGTGGGTCCGTCGGTGATGTCGGCGCGCTCGTCGGACTTGTAGAGGCCCGAGGTCACGCCCTTGCCGAGGTCCTCGAGGAGCTTGGGCAGCGTGGTCTCGGCCTCGCCGGAGACCACGAAGTCGGCCTTGCCCACGTACTTGTCGGGCTGCAGCGTGGGCGCGGCGCCGCCGACCACCACGGGCTTGCCGTACGCCTTCGCGCGGGCGATGGCCTTGAGGATGGTCTCCTGCTGCGGGCCGATGCCGGAGATCATCACCAGGTCGGCCCACTGGAAGTGCGCGTCGGTGAGCGGCTCGACGTCCGCGTCCACGAGCTTCAGCTCCCAGTGCTTGGGGAGCAGCGCGGCGGCCATCAGCGCGCCCAGCGGCGGTGCGGGCGAGGAGCCCCCGAGCGTCCGAAAGACCTCGGTGAGGTTGTAGAAGGTGTTCTCCAGGAACTCCGGACGCACCAGCAGGCACTTCGTCGGACCGGTCAGCAGGTTGGGCATGGGCAGCTCGCTCCCCCCGCAGTGCGGGGCCAGGGGACATCGGTGTCTGATGCCTGGGGCCCGGGGTGCTGAGGCCCCCGCCGTCGCTGGCGTGGGGTCCTGCCTCCGCGGGGCCGGTTCGAGAAGGTGGCGCAGTATACGCCCAGTCCTGAAAGCGACGTGGAAGCCCCCCGAGAGAAGCACGGGCGCCCAACGAAGCCGGGGCCAGATCGCTCGGATCCGGCCCCGGTTGCTCCTCAAGACTGGCAGTCCGTCAGCTCTCTTCGCGGGCCCGCTGCGCGATGCGGGTGAAGGGCGCGCTGGTCAGCTCCTTCATCACCCTCTTGCCCTCCGGGTCGTCGGTGAACTTGGCGCAGTTGAAGGCGCCCCAGTAGGTCTGCTCGGTGGGGTCGACCTTGATGCGCTCCCGGAGGATCTTCGCGGCCTCGGGGAAGGGCATGAAGCGCTCCAGCGCGCCGAGGATGTTGCCCCGGACCTCCTCGTCGGAGTCCTTGAGCGCGTCGAGGAACACCTGCTTCAGCTCGGGGTGCTCGCCCATGTTGCAGGACTGCCAGGCCATGGAGCGGCGGACCTCCACGCTCGCGTCCTTGAGCAGCGCCACGACGATCTCGGTGAGCCGCGGATCGACCGGGAGCCAGTGCAGGCTCTCGCTCAGCTCCTTGCGCACCTCGGGGCTCGGGTTCTTGAGCTGGCCCACGAACTGCGTGAACACCAGGTCCTTCATCCCGTGGTGGTGCGCCAGCGCCAGCGCGGAGAGGCAGGCGCGCTGCACGTCGGGCGAGGAGTCGGAGTTCAGCGCCTGCGCCACCTTGTCCATCACCGAGCGGTCGTCGTTGAAGCCGGCGAACGCGCCGTAGACCGCCTTGCGCACCGAGGCGTCGGGGTCGCCGGCCATGGAGAGGAGCAGCTCCTTCTTGCCCTTCAGGTCGCGCTCGGCGTCGAGGTAGAGCCGCGTCGCCATCTCCGCGCGCACCTCCGGCTCGGCGTGCTTCGCCAGCCGCTGCACCAGCGGGAAGGCGCCCTCCTCGGCGAACTTGGCGGCGACGGTGACCACCTCGCGCATCAGCTTGATCGACAGGCCGGGCGTCGCGGCGAGAGCCTCCAGGCTCTTGATGTGCTCGGGCTTGGCGCGGTTGTTGAGCACCGTGCCCCAGGCGGCCAGCGCCGCGGTCTTCACCCGCTCGTTGCCGGAGCGCATCTTCTCGTCGAGGAAGCCCTGGATGGCGACGAAGTTCTTCTCCGGGTCGTAGGCCGCGCACTGCAGCTCGCTGAGCCCGTCGCAGAGCTCGTCCTCGTCGCGGCTCATGAGCTGCGGGAACTGCCCGAGGATGTCGTCCTTGTTGGGGTCACCCTTGAAGAGCCCGAAGAGGCCGCGCGCCTCGCCCGAGGGCGCGCCGATGACCTTCACCTCGGCCTCCGCGGAGGGGTCCTTGACGCTGGGGATGTCGGCGGTCGCGATGACCTTGTAGGTGCCCTTGGGGTCGGTGCCCTTGGGGACCGGGTAGGCGAACTCGAACTTGTTGAGCGACGCGGGCGGGAGGTCCTGGTTGGACACCACGGTGTTGTCGAAGAGGTTCTGCAGCTCGATCTTGGGGAGCGTCTGGCCCTCGACCGGGGTGACCTTCACGTAGACCAGCCGCACCTTGAGCGCGGTGAGCTTGAGCGGCTTCTTGCCCCCGGAGAGCGAAAGCGTGCCCGAGACCGTCCCTCCCTCGGGGATGGTGTTGGTGTCGAGCTTGAGCTCCAGCTTGGTGCCGCCGCCGAACAGCGAGTCGAGAAGCCCCATGGACGCCTCCGCGGACTGCGAGTGGAAGCCGCATCAGAGCGTCTGGCGCGGGGCGCAGGCAAGGGGGGATCGATCGATGCCGAGTTCCTGCGGCGGCGGGTCGAGCCACTGTCGCGGGCTCCACGCACCTGTCCTGGCCCGACCCGTGGGCGCCTGGGGCCATGCTAGTGTGCTGACCATTTCACCCACGTTCACGGGGGGGCACATGACTGCTCATCGGCATGGCGTTCTTGCAGCCTTCGCGATCTGCTCAGCGTATGCGCTGACGTCGCTCTCCTTCGCAGCCTGCGGAGAAACCTCGCCGGATCCAGGAAGCGGCGACGTGTCGATTTCGGGTGGGCCTGACGGCGGTGTCGGCACCGATGGCTCGACGGCAAAGTGGCCATCAGTGGAGATAACGCAGTTCCTCCCCGTCTATGAGTTGCTCCCCAAGGGCGTCGTCGTCGCCAAAGACGGCAGCGGCAATACGGGGGCCCTGTTCGCCAAGAATGATGACGGCTCGCTGATCGTCGCCGAGCTCGAATACGACTCTGGAGCGACCGCCTACAAGTACGCATCGAAGTGGGAAATCTGGCACGCAGACATGTACTACAAGGTGGAAGACTCCGTCTTCACCTCCAAGGCCGGAGTCAAATCCGACCGATTCATCACCGGCAACCTGAAGACGCCAGGCGGCAAGGTCACCTCGCCCAAGACACTCGTCCTCAATACGCCCTACGGAGGGTCGACGACCGCGAGCGTGAGCGACATGACCCCGCTGATTTCTGCTTTGCCATTCCTGTATTTCGTGAATGACAGCCAGAATGCCTCGGCGGTCTTCGAAAAGGACGACGTCGTGGCGGGAATCTCCTGCAAGAAGTACGTCTACCAGACGTCGACGCCGCTGACCGTGAAGAAGGAGTGGTGGATCCTCGAGAACGGGTTCTGTCTCAAGCACACCTCGACTTTGAATGGAACGCTCAACGTCGCCTTCGAAGTCAGCCAGGCCGAGCTCAACACTCCCTCCTACGATTACGTCACCCAGAAGTACGCGAAGTTCAAGGATCAGGTCGGCTCGGTCCCCGCCGTCGGCAGCATGCTGAAGGTCGCGGATGCCGTCTCGGGCGGCGCGTGGATCCCAGCGGATCCTTCCTCCGACTTCCTGCCATGGAGCGCGGGTGGCATTGGTCTGATGGTCGCGTTCCGGGCGCTGGACGTCACCGGGAACCCGTATCACCAGGTCTTCTTCTCATTCCCGGCAGGCACCGACAAGGCGGCGGACCTCGCGCAATACAAGACCCAGATTCTGCAGATCCCGAAAATGCGCGAGCTGAAGGACAAGAGCATCGCGACGGACGTGGTGTCGTATTGGGAGTACGACAACAACGTCGACGTCGCGTGCGGCGGCTACTACCTGATCTTTGGCGTGACCACCTACGGCCCAGGCGCAGGCTCCCCCTCGAATCCGGCCATGATCTCCATCCGACAAATCACCAAGATTTGTGTCTGAGGACGGCCCGCCCCTCCTCGATGCTCCGAGCAGGGTGGCGGGTATTGGGGGGGGGTGCGGCGGGGGGCCGTACCTGCGGAGCCCTCAGGCGGAACTAGCCTCGGCGAGACCCGCACCTTCTTCCCGATGCACCCAGACCTTGCGGTGCCAGTGCCCCTCGCCCAAGAACGGGCCCCGGTCCTGGGGCCCGTAGGAGCGCGAACGGTCCCGCTGCTAGCGCTTGGGCCGTGTCACCGCGACGCGGAACTCCACCCGGGCCGAGGTCTGCACGGGCCTGTCCCAGTCCATGTCCAGCGGCCGCGTGTTGCCCCACCCCACCGGATCCAACCGCGTGGTGTGCACGCCGTTGGCCACCAGGAAGTCGCGGATGACGCCCGCCCGCTTCAACGACAGCGCCTCTCCGCCCGCTGGCGCCTCCGAAGCATCGGTGTGCGCCTCGATGAGGACCTTCGCATACTCGCGCCGGGCCTTGAGGAAGAGGGCGAGCTGCTTGAGCCCCAACTCGACGGTGGGCGTGAGCCTCGAGGCCCCGGGCGCGAACTCCACCTTGCGCGCGAGGGTGATCACCCCGCCCTTCACGCCGACGCCCGTCTTGCCTGCGTCCGGGCACCCGTCGTCGTCCTGGTTCCCATTGATCGACTCGGGCTCGCCCGGGCACTTGTCGGCCACGTCCGGCACGCCGTCGGAGTCTGCGTCAGCGTCCGGACAGCCGTCGTCGTCCTCCCAGCCGTTCTTGTCCTCGGCATCCTTCGGGCAGCGGTCCTTGTCGTCCGGAACACCGTCCCCATCCGAGTCCACGGCGTTCGCCGCCACGGCGGGCGGCACGCCGTCCACGCAGCCGGGACAAGCGGAGTCCGACTCGCGGACGATCTTCGGGGCGGGCCGGTCGGGCGAGACCGGGTTCACCTGCGGCGCCCCGGGCTGCGGCGGCGGCGCGGGCTCGTGCTTCCACGCGAAGCCCAGCCCCACCATCGCGCGCCAGGCGGGCGAGCCGTACCCACGCGTGAGCCCACCGCCGGCGCCGAACGAGAGCCACAGCGTTCGGGACAGCCCCACCCGCAGCGCGCCGCGCAGCTCCATCGGCGCCGTCTCCATGCTCGGCCGCGAGAAGGCCACCGCGCCCACCAGCGCCAGCTCCGGGGTGAGGTCCGCGCCGGCCAGCTCGAACGGGTACTCCACCGCCACGCCGTAGGCGAACTCGTTGGTCACCTTCAGGTTCAGCTCGGTGTGCGTGCGCTGGAAGTTGGCTCCCAGAGATCCGATCACCCGCAGCGCGCCCACCGGCTTGCCCTCGAGCGAGAGGCGGGGCTGCGCGCCCCAGCCGCTGCTGCGGTAGTCGGACTCGCCGCCGGTGGGGAAGACCACGCCCACCGAGAGCGAGAGCTTCACCGGCAGCCCACTCTTGCGCCAGCCCGGCTTCGCGTCGTCGAGGTCGCTGCCCAGGATGGACACCTTGGGGACGAACCGCAGGTCGCCCAGGCCCAGCCCGCCGGGCCGCCCCTCGACCAGCGGGGAGGCGGTCGACTCGGCGCCGCCCTGGAAGACGATGGGCAGCGCCAGCCCCAGCTCCAACCTGCGCAGCATCGAGAACGAGACCAGGAGCTCCCCGGTGAGCTGGTTGTCCACCAGCCGCGACACCACCTCGCCGGTCGCAGGGTTGCGCAGCACCAGCGGCGAGCTGGCGTAGTTGAGCACCAGCCCAGCGTGCAGCTCGAGGTGCCGCCCGACCCCGCCCGAGGCCACGCCCAGCACGTCGCGCGCGCCCGGCGTCGCCTTGAGCTGCTGCGCGTCGAAGGCCCCAGCCACGTCGGCGCGCGAGGCGGCCGGGACGAGCCCGAGCGCCAGCACCAGCGCCACGGTCTTGCGGCGCCGGACCGCGAGGATCGACGCCAGGCCCACCAGCGCCCAGAGCGCCAGATCCACGCCGCCGCCCACCGAGCCACAACCGCCGCCTCCGGCGATCACGTAGTCGTCGGCGGTGCTGAGCGGGTCGGTGCCACGCTCGCGCTCCTCGCCATCGGAGACGCCCGCGCCGTCGCTGTCGGCAACGTTGGGATCCGTCTCGCCCGGATCCACGCTGCCGCTCGCGTTGGCGTCCTCCTGACCGTCCAAGAGCCCGTCGCCGTCGCTGTCCGCCACCGTCGGGTCGGTGGGGTTCTCGCCGCCGCGCTCGACCGCGTCGGAGAGCCCGTCGGCGTCCGAGTCCGCCTTCAGCGGGTCGGTCTCAGTCGCCGCGCGCTGACCATTGTGGTCGGCGTCCTCCGCGCCGTCCGCGAGGCCGTCGCCATCGGTGTCGGCCTTGAGCGGATCAGTGGTCGTCGCCGGGTCGGCGTCGGGCACGAAGACCGCGGGGTTGGTGTTGCGCCCCTCGCCCTTCACGCGGCCCAGCTCAGTCCCGTCCTGCACGCCATCGCCGTCGGTGTCGGCCTTCAAGGGATCGGTCTTGGTAGTCGCAAGCTCAGCGCCGTCGCCCACCCCGTCGTCGTCACTGTCGTCGTCCTTGGGATCGGTCCGGGTGGTGCGGACCTCCTCACCGTCCTGCAGGCCATCGCCGTCGGTGTCGGGGAGCAACGGGTCGGTGCCCAGCACCAGCTCCTCGTCGTCGGTGAGCTTGTCGCCGTCGGTGTCCACGCCCACGAAGAGCTTCACCGCCGCGGGCGCCTCTTGCCCGTCTGCGCCACGCACCAGGTAGAGGAACTCGTCGTTGCCGGTGTAGTCGGGGGTCGGGGTGTAGAGCACGCGGCTGCCGTCGGGGGCGATGCGCGCGGTGCCGTGAGCGGGCCGGGACACGTAGCTGACGATGAGCCGCTCCGGGGGGTCGGGCAGGTAGCTGTCGTTGGCCAGGACGTCCAAGGGCGCGTCCACTGCGTTCTTGAGCACCACCAGGTCGTCGTCCACGCCGGTGGGCTTGTCGGCCGAGTTGACCACTGTCACCGTGACCGTCGCGGTCGCGGTGCCTCCGTTGCCGTCGCTCACCGTGTAGCCGAACTGCTCCGGGTCAGGAGAGGCAGGGTCCTGGCCGGTGTAGTAGTCGGCGTTGGGGACAAAGCGCACCCGCGCGCCGCCGCTGACGATCTCCACGGTCCCGTGCGCTGGCTGGGTCACTGCGGTCACCACCAGCGTCTCGCCGACGTCCGGGAAGATGCTGTCGTTGGCCAGCACGTCCAACTCCGCGGGCGCGTCCTCGGGGACGGAGAAGGTGTCCGCCACCGTCGAGGGATCGTGGTTCACGCCGGTCACGGTGATCACGACCGTCGCGTCGGCGCTGCGGGCGCCGCCGTTCCCGGAGTGGCCGAGGTCGTTGGCGTGGATGCGCAGCGTGTCCGTCCCGCGGAAGAACTGCCCGGGCTTGTAGGCCAGCCCGTCGAGCGCGGCGTTGATGGCCGTGAGGCTGCCCGTGAAGATCATCGACGGGTCGGCGTTCCCATCGCCGGTGGAGAAGACCAGCCCGGTGGTGGTCGCGAGCGTCAGCGCGCCCGAGGTCACGCTCAGCGTCACCTGCTCGTCCAGGGCCGCGGCGTCGGGGTCGGCGATGGAGACTGCGTTCGCGCGGGCCACCGACAGGACCAGCGTCTCGGTCTCGAGGCACGCCTGCGCCCCCGGCACGGTGATCACCGGCGGGCGGTTCACCGGGCCCACGGTCACGGTCACCGTCGCGGTGGAGGTCAGCGCGCCGCCGGAGTCGCCCAGGGTGTAGGTGAAGCTGTCCTCGCCGAAGTAGCCGGGAGTGGGCTGGTAGCGCACGCCAGCCCCGCCGGTCCCGACCGAGGCCGTCCCGTGCGCAGGCTGCGACACCGCGGTGACGAAGAGCGTCTGCGGCCCGTCGGGGTCGCTGGAGTCGTTCCCCAGCACCTCCAGGTCGTTCGCCGCGGAGTTCTCCTCGACGTAGGCCTCGTCGTCGTGCGCCGTGGGCGGGTCATTCACCGGCGTCACGGCCACTGTCACCGTGCCTTGGGCGAGCCCGCCGTTGCCGTCGGAGACGGAGTAGCTGAACACGTCCTCGCCGAAGAAGTCCGGGTCGGGCGCGTAGACGACGTTCGCGCCGCCGGTGCCCACCGTGGCCGTGCCGTGCGGCGGGTCGGCGACCACCAGGACGACGAGCGTCTCGCCGTGGTCCGGTCCGGAGTTGTCGTTGGCCAGCACGTCGATCGTCAGGGGCGCGGCGTCCTCGGCCATGGTCGCGCTGTCGGCCACCGCTACCGGCGGGTCGTTCATGGGGGTCACGGTGAGGGTCACGGTGGCCGTGGCCGTGCCGCCGTTGCCGTCGGAGAGCGTGTACGTGAACGAGTCGGGCCCGTGGTAGTCGGCGACAGGGACGTAGCCCACGCGCACGCCCGCCGCGAGGATCGACGCTGCGCCGTGAGCAGGCTGGGTCACCGCCGTCACCACCAGCGTCTCCCCGGAGTCCGGGAGCATGGAGTCGTTGGCCAGCACGTCCAGCGAGTTGGCGAGCGAGTCCTCGGCGACGGAGAAGGCGTCGGCGTTCGCGCTGGGCGGGTCGTTCACCGGCCGCACGGTGAGGGCCACGGAGTCGATGTCGAACTTCGCGCCACCGTTGCCGCTGTGGCCCAGGTCGTTGGTGGTGAGGGTGAGCAGGTCCACGCCGGAGAAGTCGGCGTTGGGCGTGTACTGGAGCCCCTCGAGCGCGGCGTTCAGGGCGGCGCGGGTGCCGGCGAAGGTCAGCGTCGGGTCGGCGGTGCCGTCTCCGGTGACGAAGGTGAGCCCCGCGGTCGAGCCCAGGGTGAGCACGCCCTTGCCCACGCCCAGGGTGAGGTGCATCGCCTCCGGGTCTGCGTCGGGATCGGTGATGGTGATGGGGTTGCCGTTCGCGGCCGAGAACGTGAGCGAGGCGTCCTCGTCCAGGGCCTGCATCGCGGGGACGACGTTCACCGGAGGCTGGTTCACCGCGCCCACGCCCGCGGTGACGGTGGCGGTGGCCTCGAGGCCGCCCGGGTCGCGCACGGTGTAGGTGAAGGTCTCGGTGGCACGGAAGTTCAGCGCCGGCTGGTAGGTGACCCCGGTCCCGCCGCCGATGATGACCACGCTGCCGCCCTGGGTGCCCTGCGTCACCGCGACGACCAGGAGAGTCTCGCCGGTGTCGGGGGCCGTCGTGTCGTTGTCGAGGACCGTGACCAGCGTGGGCGCGGCGTTCTGGTCCACGTAGATCTCGTCCGGCTTCGCCGTGGGCGGGTCGTTCACGGGCGTGACCGTGACCCGCACCGTGGCCGTGGCCTCGCCGCCGTTCCCGTCGCCGATGGTGTAGGTGAACTGGTCGCTGCCGTTGTAGTTGGCGTTGGGCTGGTAGGTGACCGCCGCTCCGGTGGTGTTCACCTGGCCGTGCGCCGCCGAGGTGGCCCTGATGACCGTGAGCGTCTCGCCGGTGTCGGGGGCCGAGCTGTCGTTCGCGCGGACGGAGATGGTCGTCGGGGCAGAGTCCTCGGCGACGGTGGCCACGTCGTCCACGGCGGTGGGCGGGTCGTTCAGCGGCGTCACCACGACGGGGATCTCGTCGGTGTCCGAGGCGGGGCCGCCCGTCCCGGTGCTCCCCAGATCGTTCGCGACGAGGGTCACGCTGGTGTTCCCCACGAAGTCCTGGGCGGGGAGGAACGCCGCCCCGTGCAGCGCCGCGTTCACCAGCGGCAGCGTGCCGCGGAAGGTCATCGTCGAATCGCCGGTGCCGTCGCCGACGGAGAACGTGAGGCCGGTGGTCTGCGAGAGCGAGAGCGTGCCGTCCGCGGCGGTGAGCGTCACCTCGACCGGGGCGGAGCCGACGTCCACGTCGCTGGTCTGGATCAGGT
>CAZAIE010000119.1:0-11449 GCA_964485035.1 uncultured Myxococcaceae bacterium
CCGCACCTCCGCCAGCGCCCCCTCGTAGTCGCCCCGCTCCTCCAGCTCCCGCGCCCGCCCCACGTGATCGACCGGGGCTGCGTCCTCGTGGGCGAGCGCGACCGGCTCGTCCACCACCGCCGGAGCCACCACCAGCGGGACCGAGGCCCGCTCTTTCCCTGCGTCCGGGACTGCGACGGCGACGGCGGCCGGGACCACGACCACCTCCTCCTGGACGACCGGCTCCACCACCTCCCGCCCGACACCCTCGACTGGAACCACGATCGTCCAGTCCCGCCCGCCACGCTCACACCCCGTCACGCCCATCGCCGCCGCCAACCCGACCGCCGCCGCCATCGCCTTCCGCAACATCCGCCTCGCTCCTTGTCCTGGCCGGCTCGATTGCCGGCCTCGGCGCGAGGCATTGCGCGCGGCGTGCCAGCGTCGCAGCGGACGCGCCCACTCTCGGGCACGTCCGCTCGTGGACGCGCGGACACGTGGCTCGCGGCCGTGTGGACGCGGCGCTGGAGACTCCGCTCAGGGCGTACAGCCAAGCGGGCCGTCGAAGCTGTACGTGCGCCGCCCGTCGTGCCCAACCATCGGCCACGCACCGGGCGTGACGTCGGGGCCGGGGTCGTCCACCACCAGCGTGACGATCTTCCCGTCCCGCATCGGGACGTGGAGCAGCCCCAGCTTGCCCTGCGTCGAAGCGGGCGCAGTCCGTGCGCAGTCGAGCACTGCACCGCCGAGCGCCATCCCGGTGAGCTTCCAGGGAGCGGCGAACTGTGCCGCGCCGGCCGGTCGTCGCACGAGCGTGGAGCCCGAGACGCCGATGTTGCTCTCCCCCACGACGTAGACCGCGCCGCTGGCTCCGACCAGGAGACCGTGGCGCAGGAACATGGAGATGCCCGAGGCCTCGGACGCCGGCGTGGTCGAGCCCCATGGCAGCGTGAACAGCGCGTTGGGTGACGAGATGAACAGGTCCTGGGCAGTGGCCACGAACGCCAGGGGGAGCACCGTCGTCAGCGAGGAGAGGCTGGCGCCCTCTTGGAAGACGAGGGTCTTCCCCAGCACGTTGTCGACCCCCAGGGCTGCGAGCTGCGAGCCCTTGACCATGCCCACCACCGGCGCGCCAGGGCCCGTCCACTCGGCCGCCTTCTCCACCTTTGCCCCGGTGACCTCACGAAGCTCGTACACCTTGCCGTCGAGTGCGCCGACGAGGAGGCGGTCCAATGCGGTGAGCACCGGCGGGTTCGGGTCGATGCGGAAGGTCATCGTCCCGCGTGAGTACTGGGCCCCACCCGCGGGCCAGAGGCCGGCGTGGGCGAACTCGGCGCCGCCCTCCGAGCCGACGAACGAGAGGACCGGCGCGTTGGTGAGGTCGGCCGCACGCCACGCCACGCCCACGCCCCGCGTCTGCTTCCCGTTCCCCACGTTCACCGGGGCCAGGGCACTGAAGCCACCATTCGCGTAGGTGCCGTACCAGACGTCGAAGGTCGCCTGCTCGGCTGTCACTGCGCCGTTCAGGGTCACCAGCGCCAGGTGGGCCATCCCGCCCTGCTCCACCACGCTCAGCGTCCGCACCGAGCCCGAGCCCTTGGGGCCCTGGATCAGCGCGCCGGCCGGGGTGATCGCCACCAGTTCGCGCGTGCCCGCCGTCCCGAGGGGGTCGGGTGGCCGGTCGCTCAGCGCCGCCAGCACCGTGCCGTCCGAAAGCACGACCAGCGGCGCGTAAGCCACCATCCCTGCCGTCGGGCTGGCGGCGTTCCGGGCCCAGCGGCTGACGAACAGCCCGGTCGCCACGCTCGCCGTCGAGGACTCGTCGTCCTTCACCTTCACGTCCAGATCGTAGGTGTCGCGCCGCGCCTCCATCCCGAGCGCGCCCCCATGGAAGAAGTCGGTGTTGAGGACGAGGCAGCGCGCGACGGTGTCGCTACAGGGCAGGCAATGCTGGGTCCCGCAGTCCGCCTCCCCGGCCACGGAGAGCACGGCCGGGCGGTCGACGGGATCCTTGAGCTCGGCCTTCTCCAGGCCGACGTTCACCACGTCCACTGCCACCGTGATCTTCCCGATCTGGCCGTAGACGTAGTGTCCCGAGAAAAGGTCCGGGTCGGCCTTCTCGTAGGACAGGACGACGTGCGCCGCCGGGAGCACCTTCTGGGACTCAGGGTCCGAGAGGAAGCTCCCGTTGAGGTCGAAGGCGGCCTTCACCTCGTACTCGCCGCTGTGCTCCAGGGCCCAGCTGCCCTCGAACCTCGCCACCGCCTGATCGGCCGTCCGCGTGAGGAGCAGGCTGCTGCCGACCTGCGTCTTCTTGCGGACCCATTTCGCCTCGACGGCCGTGGGCACGCGGCTCGTCGTCCGGGAGTCCTTGCGGGTCAGGATGACAGCGACGGTCCCGTGGCTCTTCGTGGGCACCACCACCTGCACCTCGAACACCTGGAGGCACCCGTCGCCGTCGACCCACTCCTCGTTGGGCTGGCACGAGGGTCCTGCGTCGGCCAGACCCGCATCGAGGCCGGCGCCCACGTCCCCTGCGCCGCCATCGGGCCCGGCATCGGAGCCAGCGCCCACATCGGTCGGCCCGGTGTCGGCGACTACGCCGGCGTCGGGCTTCGGGCCTGCGTCGGGGCCGGGGACCGCCGCGTCCTTCCCTGGCTTCCCTGCGTCCGGTTTCCCGGCGTCCTCAGGCGCAGCTCCCGTGTCCGGGTCGAGGTACACGCAGACGCCCCGCTCGCAGGTCGCGCCCGCTCCGCACGGCGTGGACTCGCTGCACGAGAGCCCGGTGATGACGTCGTTGCACCCGACCGACGCGAGCAGCGCCGCGAGGACCGCAGCCCGACAGGCCCACAGGGACATGCGCATGGGGAACCTCCGACCACCGGCCCGACAGTCTCCAAGTATCGGCCCGCGGAGGTCCCGGCCACAAACGGGCTCGCGCTAGCTAGAACAGGAAGTCCTTCACCACCGCCATGTGCTGCATGTTCGTGGCCTTGCAGTCGTTCTGGAGGATGGGCGCGACGTCCGAGAGCGGCACGTAGACCCGGCTGTCGAAGACCAGGCCATTGGGGAACTGGTTCGCGCCGATCTGGACCGGCACCAGCCGCGGGTGCAGCGCGTCGTTGTGCAGCAGCCAGTCCAGCGGCGAGCTGCGCTTGGCGCTGGTGTTCCCGTTCCCCGCCTGGTCCACCGGCCAAGGCGCCGCGGTGCGCACGAGCTCGGAGAAGGTGGTGATGCACTTCTCCGTCCGCGTCCCGGTGTTGAAGTCGCCGCCGATGACGAGGTAGTCGCCCGCGCCCATCACCTTCTTGAGGTTTTCCACCACCTTCGTCGCGCCGATGTTCCGGTCCCCGACGTTGGAGGTGCGCAGGTGCAGGCTCACCACCCAGAGGTCCACCGGACCCGGCACGTCGAGGCGCGCCCACGCGAGGTCGCGGTTGATGGACGCGGGGTCGTCCCACTCGCCCGACGCGAGGATCGGATAGCGGGTGATGATGCCGTTGGGCAGATCGTCGTCCACGCCGGACTCGCGGTAGTAGGTGAACTCGGTCCCGAAGGCCTGGTCCACGAACGCGCGGATGTCGGTGTCCACGCCAGCCCCGTAGTTGAACTCCTGGATGAGCGCGATGTCGGGCTTGAGTCCCTGGAAGATGCGGATGCCCTCGCCCTCGTCGTAGGCCTGCTGGTCGCCGCTGGTGAGGTTGCCGGCCAGCACGCGGACGCGGGTCCCCAGGGTCGAGGCGTCGCCGCTGGGCGTCGAGCCGTCGGCAGCGGGCGTGCCCGCATCGGTCTCCGCCGCCGCGTCGAGGGCCTGGCCGGCATCGACCTCATCCCCTGCATCGGGCAGGGAGGCATCGTCACCGGCCACGGTCGCGTCGACCGCGACCTCGGCGTCCAGGACGATGGCCCCGACGTCGGCAGCGAGCCCGACGTCCGCGACTGCCACCGTGGCGTCGGCGCTCGCGCTTCCCGCATCGGGAGCGCTCGCGTCGTCGGAGGCGGGCGTGACGGGTTCAGTGCTGCAAGCCGCGAGGACGCTGAGGACGACGAAGACGAAGCGACGCACTTGGGACTCCAGCCCCCGCCGGAAAGGCTCCCAAGGTACGTCGAGCGTTGCTTCGCCCCAAGCCCTGGTTTCGCCGCAGGCCCAAGCAGGGGAGGCCCAGCGAGCAGCGCGCTCAGTGCACCACCGTCACCGCCCTCCCCGCGTGGTGGACGATCTTGTCGCTCACCGAGCCGAGCAGCCACCTCCCGCCCGGGCTCCGGCCCCTCGCGCCCACGACGATCAGATCCACCTCAAGCCGCTTGCCCTCGTCGCAGACCGCGTCCGCCACCGAGGGCCCCACCGTCACGAGCTGGGTCACGTCCGCGGGCGCCATCCCCGCGAGCGCCTCCTCGAGCCACTTCCGGGCGAGCTCGAGGTCCTGCGGGTCGTGCGTCGGCGAGGTCACCAGGTAGCCGTCCAGCGGCGCGATGGGCAGCACCCGCGGGAGCTCGAGCACGTACAGCACCGAGAGCTTGGCGTGCGTCTGCACCGCCAGGTCGCGGGCGAACTCCAGGGCCTTGCGCGCTGGCGCCGACCCGTCGAAACCGACCAGCACGTGACGGAGCATGGGGAACCTCAGGCGTGGACGCGTTGGAAATGCGTGACCCGCTGGCCGATGGCCGCGGTGACCGGGTTCTCGAGGGCCAGGAAGTCGTCGGCACGCATCTCCAGGGTCTCCTCGTGCGAGCCGGCGCGGAACACCAGCAACTGGCCGCCCACCAGCCGCTCGTCCACGACGACGCCGAGGCCGTAGAGCCCTCCGAAGGGCGGCTCTGCGCCCACCTCGCAGTCCGGGAACAGCTTCGAGAACTGCGGCTCGGGCAGCAGCCACGCCGCGTGGGCCCCCACGGCGCGGGCCACCAGCTCCTCGTCCAGCAGCTCGGTCGCCGGCAACACGGCGATCCAGATCCGCTCGTCGGCCTCGACCATCACGCACTTGGCGACGCGGTAGCCGCTGATGTGGAGCTGCTGTGCGAGCGCCTGGGCGCTCACCGCGCGCGGATGCCAGCGGCGCGCGAAGGGCACGTGGTTGTCCATCAGGTACTGGACGATCTTGCTCGGGATCATGACCGCCTCCTGCGGCGCCCCGGCGCGGGACGTCGCGCAATCGACCCGGGGCGGCCAAGCGTGCGCGGAAACGGGAGGGGATGCCCCGCGCGCCTGCCCGACGTCGCCGACCGCCCCCGCTTGACCCGTCGGCATCGATCGCTGTCTAGGCTCGCCGCTGGGGTTCCACCATCCACACTTGAGGGAGGACGGACGATCGCTCTGGTGCAGGCATCACGCGTGCCGCGGGACCGGCCCTTTCCGGGGGCGGCTCAGTCGGTGACCCAGAGGCGGAAGCGGCCGTAGCCCTCGATGTTGAAGACCAGGTTTCCGTCCCGGACGTAGTCCGGCCGCAGGAACCGCTCCTCGACCTCGATGTGCAGATCCGCCTCGTCACACGGGCAGCACACCAGCGCCCACCCGCCCGGCGGGACCTCGTCCTGGGGAAGCTCGAAGAGACCCACCGGGCCTCGACAAGCGCTTCATCACCCGACGACGCTCAGCCTCTCCACGATGTACAGCCTGCTGCCGTGTGCGCGGACGTGAGCCTTCACCCACTCCGAGCTCAGCCTGAAGGTCTTCGGCATCTCGGCCTCCTTCCTCAGGGACGGGCGACGTCTCCGGCAATCTGATCGATGACGTGGAAGTCCTCGATCATCCCGATGTGGTCGTAGGGCATCTTCAGCTCGCGCTGCTTCGCGCCGAACCTCGCGGAGCTGGTGGGGACCAGTCCATCGCTCCCACGCAGCGGGGCCTTGAGCAGACCCAGCAGGCCCGAGAGGCTCCCGGTGGCCTCGCTGAGCCGGCCGCCCAGCGAGACCAGGCGCATCGAGAGCCGCAGGTTGTTGGGGTCCTCGATCTCGAAGGGCGGGATGCCGACCCGCGCGCGGATCTCGGGGGTCCCGGAGATCTCGCCGCGGTAGGCGAGGTCCACGTACTTCTCGTCGGCGCGCTTGAACCACTTCCGGGTCTCGTCCGGGTCGAGCTGGCGAACGGCGGCGAAGCCATCGTCGCGGTCCAGCGCCGCGGACAGCCCGGCGCCCACCAGGCCCAGAACGTGATCGGCGCAGTCGGAGCCCTTGAACGGCGAGCCAACGGTGACCAGCTTGCCGATCGCGTCCGGGTAGCCGGCAGCCTCGAGCCGCTTGCGGGTCAGCACCGCGTCGAGCCCGCCCTGGCTGTGGCCGATCACCGTCGCCCGGCCCTCCAGCGGGTCCACGCCGAGCTTCGACTTCGCCTGGCGCATCGCCTCGAGCTGCTCCAGGAAGACGTCCGAGGACTGCTGGTAGCTGATGAGGTTGTGGTCGGGGTCGCCGATGACGAAGACCTTGCCCTGCAGCTCCTTCGGGACCGGGACGCCCTCGATCTCCTTGGCGGGCCGGAGGGTTCGCTGCGTGCCCTCGCCGCGGCCGGTGTACGCGACCACCACCTTTCCCGAGTACTGCGCGGTGCGGAACACCTGCGCCGCGGAGAAGCCGATGTTGCCCAGCCCCGGCCGCATGATCGTGAGGTCGCCGATCCTCGCGGGCTTGCCCGCCGGGTCCTTCGCCAGCGGCGTGGCCATCGCGGTCTTCGCATACGACGCCGTGCGCCAGTCGGTGCACTTGATGGGGACGGACGCCAGGCCCGCGAGGCCCTTGCCCGAGCCGAGCGCAGCGATGGAGGTGTCGAAGAAGAAGTTCACCAGCTGCTGGGAGAGCTTCGTCGGCGCAGTCGGGGCCTTCGCCAGCCGGGCGACCTCCTTGCCGCCGATCGTGACGGTGCCGGCGGCCTTGGGCTTCGTTGCCTTGGACGCGGGCTTCGCGGCGGAGGCGGTGGCAGGTGCACGCACGGTGCTGCGCGTGGAGACGACAGGACGGATCGTGGTCATGGAGCCCTCGGGTCAGGAGGTCCCAACCCTAGCGCCAGGACCGGGGCACGTCATCTCCGAGGCTCTGCTTCGGGGGCTTTGGATGGGGACCGCTGTTCCAAAGGGGGACTGCGGGCAGACGCCAGGATGCGGGTTGGCCGGCCGCTGCCCAGACCGACGAGGGGGAGCCCCTCGGAAGAGCCACGGGGTTACTTAACTGGCGTTAAGCAATTCCCCAATCCCGAGCAGTTCGTCCCCCTTCGAAGCCGCGCCGGGATTCGAGCGCTAGGCGCCGTTCTGCTCGTACCGATAACGCCCGTCGACGACCTCGCGCCGGACACGGCCCTGCAGCTCCAGCATCTCCAGGTTGCCGACCACCTCGGAGAGCATCAGGAAGAGCTGCAGGCTGCCGCCCTCGCCGAAGACGTCCTGCACCAGCTCGAACGCGGTGCGCGGACCGGACGCGAGCATCTGGACGATCCGATCGAGGCGACGCTCGTGGAACCGCTGGCCGTTCTCGATGACCCGGCGGTGGTCCCGGAACGGCTCGCCGTGCCCCGGCGCGATCCAGTCCAGGTCCAGGGCGTAGAGCCGGCGCGCGGAGTCCGTGTAGCGCACCAGCGCCTGGTACTTCCCGACGCCATCGCCGGCGGGCTCCATCACCGGGTTCGGGGTCACCTTCGCCAGCAGGTGGTCGCCGGTGAACGCCAGCCTCGCCTCGGGCACGTGGAGACAGACCTGCCCGGGCGAGTGACCGGGGCAGTGCAGCACCTGCGCCTTGAACCGCGCGAAGGCCAGCTCCTGTCCCTCCTCCAGGGCCTCGGCCGCCGGCACGCGCTCGCCCAGCGACTCCGTCCGCTCGTGGCCGGCCGCCATCTGTCGGATGAGCGCCGCGGGCACGCCCAGCCTCGCGCACGCATCGTCCATGGCAGCGACCGCGCGCCCGAGCACGACCTTGTTGTGGTCTCGGGGATGCGCGAAGACCTTCGCGCCGGAGCGCCGCTGCACGTGCCCCGCGAGCCCGTAGTGATCGACGTGGCCGTGGCTGAGGAGGATGCGGCGGACGTCCTCGAGGCGGCGACCCGCCTCGGCGAAGCCCTGCTCCAGCGCCTCGCGCCCCTCGTCGGTCCCCAGCCCGGTGTCCCAGAGCGTGAGCGAGCCATCGGGCTCGTCGATGAGGTAGGCGCTCAGCGGCCCTCCGGCCGCCTTGAAGGGCAGCGGGATGGCCAGACGGCGCACTCCGAGGGAGGCGAGGAAGGCGTCCCCCTCGGAGCGGCCGAGGATCATCGCGCTACTTCGCGGCCTTGATCGCCGCGGTCAGCTCGGGGAGGACCTTGAAGAGGTCGCCCACGATGCCGTAGTCGGCCACCTGGAAGACCGGGGCCTCGGCGTTGTTGTTCACCGCGACGATGACCTTGCTGCCCTTCATGCCGGCGATGTGCTGGATGGCGCCACTGATGCCGGCGGCCACGTACAGCTCGGGGGCCACGACCTTGCCGGTCTGGCCGACCTGCAGATCGTTCGGGACCCAGCCGGCGTCCACCGCGGCGCGCGAGGCGCCCACCGCGGCATTCAGCTCGTCCGCGAGCGCCTCGATGGGCTTGAAGTCGCCCTTGGTGCCGCGACCGCCGGAGACGACCACCCGGGCCTCGGTGAGCTCGGGGCGCGCGCTCTGCACGGCCTTGAACTCCACGAACCGGGTCTTCGGCTTGCCCGCGAGCTCCGCGGCGGCCTTCTTCACCTCGGCCGGGGCCGCGGCCTTCGGGGCCGGGGCGAACTCGGTCGCGCGCACGGTGAAGACCTTGAGCGCCGAGGCGATCTCCACCTCGGCGAGCACGTTGCCGGCCCACATCGGCCGCTTCAGGTGGATGGCCGCACCGGCGCCCTCGAAGCCGAGGACGTCGCTGGCCATGCCCGCACCCAGACGCGCCGCGAGGCGGGGCAGCAGGTCCTTGCCCACCGCGGTCGCCGCCGCGCCGATCCAAGTGGCGCCGCAGGCCTTCACCAGCGCCGCGAGCGCCTGCGAGAACGGCTCGGCCAGGTAGTCCTTCAGCTCGGGCGCGTCGACCACGTGCAGCGCCTTCCCGCCGTACGCGGCCAGCTCGGCCGAGACCTTTTCCAGGCCCGAGCCCAGCAGCGCGACGTGCAGCTCGCCGCCGGTCTTCTGCGCGAGCTGCGCGCCGGCGGAGAGGGCGTGGAGCGAGGCCTTGCGCAGGGCCCCGTTGGACTGCTCAGCGAGGATGAGAACGTTCATGTCGGTTCCTCGAAATCTTGGGAGTGGCGGAGGTCCGCCGTCGGATCACAGGACCTTCGCCTCGGTCTTCAGCTTCGCCACCAGGGTCGGGACGTCCGGCACCAGCGCGCCCGCCTTGCGGCCCGCCGGCGGCGAGAGCTTCACCACCTTCACCTTGACCGACGCGTCCACGCCCAGGCCCGCCGGGTTCAGCTCGGCGATGGGCTTCTTCTTGGCCTTCATGATGCCGGGCAGGGACGCATACCGCGGCTGGTTCAAGCGCAGGTCAGTGGTCACCACCAGCGGCAGGTCCGCCTCCAGCGTCTCCACGCCGCCGTCCACCTCGCGCACCACCCGCACCGCGGTGCCGTTGACGAGGATGGCCGGCTCCTTCTTCTTCTCCGCCTCCGACTCCAGGCTCTCGACCTTGGAGGCGAAGGTGATCTGCGCCCAGCCCAGCAGCTCGGCGAGCATCTGGCCGGTCTGGTTCTGGTCGTCGTCGATGGACTGCTTTCCCAGCAGCACCAGGTCGGGCTTCTCCTGCGCGACCACCGCCTTGAGCAGGCGCGCCGCGAGGTCGGGGTCGATGAGCCCCTCGTGCTTCACCCAGATGCCGCGGTCGGCGCCCATGGCCATCGCGTGGCGGATCTCCGCCTGGCACTTCTCGCCGCCGATGGAGACCGCGACCACCTCGCCCTTGTGCTTGGCGATGAGGCGCAGCGCCTCCTCCACCGCGATCTCGTCGAACGGGTTGATCTTGTAGCCCACCCCGTCGGTCACGATGCCCGAGCCGTCGGGCTTGACCTTGATCTTCGACTCCGGGTCCTCGACCCGCTTCGCCGTCACCAGGATCTTCACGTCGACTCCTCCTCTTCGGTTCGCCTCGGTTGTGGCCGGTTCAGGCCTCGCCCCGCATCCAGGCCTTGAGCGCCGGGACGACGGTGCCGCTCCACTTCTTGCTCCCGCGCACCTGCAGGAACGCCTCCAGGAGGGCCTGGAGCATCCCGCTGAGCTGCTCCGTCAGGAACAGCCGCTCGGTGACCTGGTCGTCCTCCTCCTCGCTGAGCAGCTCGGGGAGCTTCGCGCTCTTCACGTCCAGGAAGTCCGCGTCCAGCGTCACCTCGTACACCTTCTCGCCGTGGGTGAGCCGCAGCCGCGCGGTCTGCACCAGCAGCCCGCGGTCCAGCGACTGGCGCACCAGCACCGAGTACGGCGCCTGCGCCCCGCGGGTGATCATCTCCGTCACCTCGCCGGCGATGCCGCGCAGCACCGTGCGCCCGGTGAAGAGCACCGTGACCCCGGCCTTCTCGAAGTTCACCAGCGGGTCCCCCGCCTCGCTGCGATAGAGCAGCCAGGTCAGGAACTCGCGGCCCAGGTAGGCCTTGCCACGCAGGTACTGCTCGGTGGCCTTGCTGCGCTCGCTCGACGTCTCGTCGGCCTGCGCCTCGACCGCCTGGCCGTCCACCCCCACCTCGCCGCGGGCGAACTGGGCGTCCGTGCGCGCCTTCTCACGCTTTGACATCGGCCACCTCCGCCTCGCCCGCATCGAAGTCCGGCCAGCCGAGGTCCTTGGTGGGCCCCAGCACCTCGTCCTTGAGCCCCAGCGCCTGGGCCACCGACGCCGGCCCGATGCCCACGAGCTTGATGGCGAAGGCCTTCTCCAGCGCCGCCTCCACCTCCTCCACCACCTTGCGCGAGGCCGCCCAGACGAGCAGGTCGCCCGTCTTCTGGTTCCAGCTCACGTCGAAGGTCTTCACCTTGGGGGTGAGCTGCTGGCGCAGCTTCTGCTTCAGCGCCGCCTTGGCGTCGTTCTTCTCGCGGCGCGCGGGGGGCCGGGTGTGCTCGGCCTCGAAGGTCTTCACCCAGCGGTCGAGCTCCTCGCGCAGCTGCCCGCCCGGGACCTTGAGGGTGTCCACCCGGAAGCTGAAGAGCGCGTACTCGCCGAAGTGGACGCGCCCGGTCGGGAACTCCACCGCGTCGCGGTCCTCGAGCTCCACGAAGCCGAAGGCGCGCTCGTCCTCGCTCGCCTTGCGGATGGGCTCGAAGGCGTGCGTCTTCAGGTTCTTGGTGATCCAGTTCTTCTCACGCTCGTCGAGCCCCTCGACCCGGAAACGGGCGTAGGTGACGGCGCCTTTGAGGATTGGCATGGCGCGTGAGGATCTTCGCGGAGGGGGGGCGCGTCAAGCGCCGTGCGCGGGAAAAGCGGGGCTTGTGTCGCGACTCAAGCCCAGTGGTTCACGGGCCCGTGGCCGTGGCCCAGCCCAGGGGCCGTCGCGATGGCCCGGGACACGTAGTC
>CAZAIE010000120.1:0-11435 GCA_964485035.1 uncultured Myxococcaceae bacterium
GGCGAAGTCACGAACCCCTCCCTGGGGCAGGCCGGGCCGAACCTCGCGCCTGCCCGCCTCCCGTCCTTGCGCTCCGGCCCCGGGCGGGGCAAGTTCGCCCGCCCAGCCATGAGCCTCGCCACCGTCAGCCAGCTCTCCCTCTCGTTCGGCGCCCGCGCCCTGCTGGACGAGGCCTCCTTCGCCATCGGCGCCCACGACCGCATCGGACTGGTCGGCCCCAACGGCACCGGCAAGTCCACCCTGCTCAAGCTGCTCGCGGGGGTGATGCAGGCCGACTCCGGGTCCATCACCTTCCGCCGCGGGGTGCGCGCCGGCTACCTGCCGCAGGACGTGATGGAGCTGCCCCCGGGCACGCTGCTCGAGTCGGTGCTCTCCGCGGTCCCCGACCGCTCGCGCCTCACCGAGCGGGTGGAGGAGCTCGAGGCCTCGGTGATCGTCGCGGAGGACGACGAGGAGCGGCTGGACCTCGCCGCGCAGCTGGCCGACGCCCACGAGGCGCTGGCCGACTTCGAGGACCGCTATGGCCGCCACCGCGCCGAGCGCATCCTCGAGGGCCTGGGCTTCCCCACCTCCGACTTCGGGCGGCCGGTGGGCGAGTTCTCGGGCGGCTGGAAGATGCGCGCCGCGCTCGCGGGGCTCCTGCTCATGGGCCCGGACCTGCTGCTCCTCGACGAGCCCACCAACCACCTGGACGTGCCCTCGCTGGTCTGGTTCGACGACTTCCTCAAGCGCTCGGCCAAGGCGCTGGTGCTGGTCTCTCACGACCGCGACTTCCTCAACCGGCAGGTGGACCGCGTCCTCTCCTTCGAGGTGGAGGGGCTGCGCGGCTACTCGGGCAACTACGACGAGTACAAGCGGCTGCGCGCCGCCGAGGAGGAGGAGCTGGAGGCGCGGGCGCGGCGCCAGGCCGCCGAGCGCGCCGAGGTGGAGTCCTTCATCGAGCGCTTCCGGGCCAAGGCCACCAAGGCCCGCCAGGTGCAGAGCCGCATCAAGATGCTGGAGAAGCAGGAGGTCATCCAGGCGCTGGAGCGCCGGCAGACCATCCGCTTCCGCTTCCCCGAGGTGGAGCGGCCCGGCCGCGAGGTGGTGCGCTACGAGGGCGTGGACAAGTCCTTCGGGAGCCACGTCATCTACCGCGGGCTGACCCAGACGGTGGTGCGCGGCGACCGCGTGGCCATCGTGGGCGCGAACGGCACCGGCAAGACCACCCTGCTCAAGCTCACCGCCGGCGAGCTGGCCCACGAGGGCGGCACCATCACCCTGGGGCACAACGTCCGCGCCGCCTACTTCGCCCAGCACCACACCGACCTGCTCGACCGCGGCCGCACCGTGCTCGAGGAGGTCTGGTCGCTGGTGCCCGAGCAGCCGCAGGCGTGGGTGCGCAGCGTGCTGGGGGCGTTCCTCTTCAGCGGCGACGACGTGGAGAAGCGCATCGGCGTCCTCTCCGGCGGAGAGCGGGCGCGGGTCTCGCTGGCGCGGCTGCTGGTGGTGCCCTCGAACCTCCTGCTCATGGACGAGCCCACCAACCACCTGGACCTCGACTCGTCGGAGAAGCTGGTGGAGGCGCTCAAGGGGTACGGCGGCACGCTCGTCTTCGTCTCCCACAACCGCAGCTTCGTGAACCAGCTGGCGACCCGCATCTGGGACATCCGCGAGGGCGGCGTGGTGGACTGGCCGGGGAACCTCGACGACTACCTGCACCACCTCGCGCTCGAGGGCTCCTCCATGGAGTCGACCGCCGAGGGGGCCGCGGCGCCGAGGCGGGAGAGCGAGCGCGACCGCCGCCGGCGCGAGGCGCAGGAGCGCGAGGTGCTCAACACCCGCCTGCGTCCGGTGCGCACCGAGCTCTCGGGGCTGGAGGCGCGCATCGCCGAGCTGGAGGCGCAGCAGGCGCAGATCGAGCCGCAGCTCGCCGACCCCGCGGTGTACCAGGACTTCGCCCGGGCCCGGCCGCTCACCGAGGCCTACCAGGCCAACAAGGCCGAGCTGGAGTCGCTCTACGACCGCTGGGCCGACGCGCAGCGCCGCCTCGAGGAGCTGGAGGCCCTCCCGCTGGGGTGAGTTGCCGGTGCCTGGCAGGCTTGACAGGATGCCAAGCCAACCCGACTCGAGGTCCCCGATGTCCAAGGTCATCTCCTCGCTGCGCGAGTTCCGGCTCGCACGCCGGCTGAGCCAGGCCGAGCTGGCGCGCCAGGTGGGCATCTCCCGGCAGGCGCTCTGCGCCGCGGAGGCAGGCACGGCCGTGCCCGGCACCGACCTCGCGCTGCGCCTCTCGGCCGCGCTGGGGACGCGGGTGGAGGTGCTCTTCCAGCTCGCCGACGCGCCCCCCCGGGTCCAGGCGCGCGCCGCCGGGGAGCGGCCGCTCCACGAGGGCGAGCGCGTGGTCCTGGGCGAGGTGGACGGGCGCTGGGTGGCGCACCTGATCGACCGGCGCAGAGGGGAGTCGCTCGCCGCGGACGGGCTGGTGCACGCCGCGGCGGCGCGCGGGGACCTGTCGGTGGAGCCGCTGGGCGACCTCGGGCCCGCGCGCCAGCGCCTGGTGGTGATGGGCTGCGCCCCGGCGCTGGGGATCCTCGCGTCGCGGCTGGGCGGCGAGGCGCACGGCTGCCGGCTCGCCTGGGTGCAGGGCTCGAGCACCGCGGCGCTCCTGGCGCTCAAGCGCGGGGAGGTGCACGTCGCCGGCGTCCACCTCCTCGACGAGCGCAGCGGCCGGTACAACTCCGAGCAGGTGCGCCGCGCCTTCCCCGGCGAGCGGATGCTGCGGGTGGTCCTGGCGAGCTGGGAGCAGGGCATCGTGGTCGCCCCGGGCAACCCCAAGCGCCTCCGCCGCGCCAGCGACCTCGCGCGCCCGCGGGTGCGGCTGGTCGCCCGCGAGCCGGGAGCCGGGGCGCACAAGCTCCTGGAGCGCGCCCTCAGGGCCGAGGGCATCGACCGGGTCCCCGCCGCCGCCAAGGAGGCCCACGGGCACCTGGAGGTGGCCCAGGCCATCGCGCTGGGGGCCGCCGACGCGGGCGTCGCCATCCGCAGCGCGGCGCTGGCCTTCGGGCTGGACTTCGTGCCGCTCGCCGAGGAGCGGTTCGACCTCGTCATCCCCCCCGGCCTCGCCACCGACCCGCGCGTGGAGCGGATGGTCGACGTCCTGGGCAGCCGGTCCTTCCGCCGCGAGCTGGACCTGCTCGGCGGCTACGGCACCGGCCAGAGCGGGCAGGTCGAGCAGGACTGAACGGTCCGGCGGGCGCCCGCGGGCGCCGGCTCAGGTCACGAGCTGGGTGTGGAAGGTCCAGCTCCGATCGGGCTGGCGCTGGAGGAAGTAGGTGAGCCGGGTCGGGCGCTTGCCGGCGTCCAGGTGCGCCTGCAGCGCCGCCTGGATCGCCACGAAGAAGGCCTGGGGCGGGGGCGCGGTGAGCGCGTGGCCCTCCGAGCTGAGGATGGTGTAGCGCATGGAGAGCTTCCCCGTGCCCGGCGGAACCTCCACCACCAGCTCGGCGCGGGTCCAGTGGTCCGGCAGCGCGTCCCCCAGCGCGCGCACCACCGCCTGGTCGGCCTTCTTCGCGTCCAACACCGGGTTCTTCCGCCGTCCGAAGCTGGGCATGTCGGTTCCTCTCTGGGCAGGCTCCGCAGGGACTCTACCGGGCCCGGCCTGGCGGGTCGCGCTCCGCGGTTGAGCGTCCCCGCGCGCCGTGTGTACGCTGCGCCGCACCGATGCCGCGCCTCGCCCTGCCCTCCCGCGCCGCCCTGGTCCTCGCGATGCTCGCCCTGGGCGGGACCGGCTGGGCCGCGGGCCCGCTGGGCGGCCAGGGCTCGCCCATCACCACCTCGGCCTACTCCATCGACCTCTTCGCCGGCCCGGTGCTGTCCTCGGCGCGGGTGACCGGCCTGGGCGGGGCCTACGCCGGCATCGCGGAGGGCGTGGACGGGGACCTGGTGAACGCGGCCGCCCCGGCGCTGCGGGTGCCCTTCAGCTACGACTGGTTCGACTACGACGTCAGCGCCGGGCTCACCCTGCCCGGCCTGCTCTCCGGGACGGACTTCGACAACAACGGCACCGCGGGCTTCGAGTACCAGGACTTCTACTTCCTCTCCGGCGGCCTCAACCTGCAGGTGGGCGGCACCGGACTGGGCATCAGCGCGGACTCGCGCGTCTACAGCCTGGGCCAGGTGGTGGACGACCCCGACGCGCCCGGCTACGTGCGCGCCTCGCTCACCTCCCTGCACCTGCTGCTCTCGCGCTCGTTCTGGCACGGGCAGCTGCTCATCGGGCTGGGCTTCCGGCTGGCCTTCTTCTCGCTCGACGCGAGCCCCAACGGCGACGTCACCTCCCCCTCCACCAACCTCTTCCTCGCCTCCGGCAACTCCTGGGAGTCGGGGATCCTCCTCGCCCCGCATGGCCAGCGCTTCCGCATCGGCCTCTCCGGGCGGCTGCCGGTGGAGTCCAGCCCCGAGGGCGCGCCCGACGGCCAGGGCGACTACCTCATCCGCGGCTTCTACCTGCCGGCGAAGGTGGTGCTCCCCTGGGAGCTCGAGGCGGGGGTGGCCTTCGAGTTCGGCTCGCGGCCGCTCAACCCGGAGTGGGTGAACCCCCGGGACCGCGCCCGGCCGCTGGTGAACGAGCTGAAGCTGCGTCGGGAGGAGCGCCGCCGCCGCGGGGTGGGCCGCGACGAGGACCGCCAGGCCCGGGAGGCGGACCAGCGCGCGCTCGAGGAGTTCCACGACGACCTGCGCGCCCGCCGCGAGCGCGCCTGGCGCGAGCTGCCCCGCAGCCGGCTGCTGCTCTCCGCCTCGGTGCTGATCACCGGCCCGGTCGCCGACGCGGTGGGCACCGAGTCCTTCTTCCAGAAGACGGTGGACCGCTCCGGGGAGCAGGTGAGCATCACCCCGCGGCTGGGGCTGGAGGCCGAGCCGCTGCCCGGCTGGCTCCAGCTGCGCCTGGGCACCTACTACGAGCCCAGCCGCTACCGGCACACCTCGGCGCGCCTGCACGGGACTGCCGGGGTGGACGTGAAGGTGCTGCCCTGGACCGTCTTCGGCCTCTACCCGGACGACACCTGGTGGTCCCTGGGCGCGGTGGGCGACTTCACCCGCGGCTACCTGAGCGTCGCCTTCCGGGTGGGCGTCTGGCGCTGAGTTGGGACTTGCACGACGGGTCCCGGCTGCGCCAAGGTGATCCCCGCCATGAGCCTTGCTCCCCGCGCCGAGTCCCGCCCGGGCGTTGGCGCCGGCGGGACCGCCGACCGTCCGCTCGAGCCGCTCGTCGAGCCCTCCAGCGAGCAGCAGGTCGAGCGCGCCCCGGTCGTCGACGGCAAGCCCTACCTCTGCCTCGGCGCCGGCATCCGCAAGCGCGCCTTCTTCCGCATCTACGCCATCGGCTTCTGCGTGGAGGAGGCACCCGCCCGCGCGGAGCTCGCCCGCTACCTCGTCCAGAGCGGCAAGCATGCGGGCAAGCGCGACGAGGCGTTGGCCAGGGCGCTGCGCCGGGACCCGGACTTCTTCGAGTTCGCCATCGACATGCCGGTGGCCAAGCGGGGCGAGTTCGTCTTCCTGCGCGACATCAGCGCCCAGCAGCTCCGCGACGCCTTCCGCTGGAGCCTGCTCAGGGTTCTGGGCGAGACCGAGCGCGAACGCGTCGAGGCCTTCGTCACCCTGCTCGACCAGGACGTGAAGGAGGGCGAGCGCATGATCGTCCACACCTCGCCCGATGGCGAGGTGACGCTCACGCTCGGCCAGACGCACAAGGTGAAGGACCCCAAGCTGGCCAAGGGCGTCTGGCCGACCTACCTGGGCCCCGAGAGCGTCACCCCGGCCCTGCGCGACTCGGTCGCCGAAGGCGCGGCGACCTACGCTGCCCGCTGAGGCGCGATGCTCGAGCTGGTCGATCAGCTTGCGCGCGAGGCAGGCCCCCTCGCCCTGGTCGCGCTCGCGCTCGCCGCTGCCCTCGAGTACGTCTTCCCGCCGTTCCCGGGGGACACCGTCACGGTCTTCGGGGGGCTCTTCGCCATCCGGGGTGGTCTCTCGCCCGTCCTGGTCTTCCTGGCCATCATGGCCGGCAGCCTCGGCGGCGCCCTCCTCGACTACCTGTTCGGCCGCTGGGTCGGCCGCCAGCTCGAGCAGCGGCGAGAAGGCAAGTGGATTCATAGACTTCCGCTGGTGCAGCTGCGTGAGTGGGAGCAGCGGTTCGCCCGCCGCGGCGCTCTCTGGCTCGTCCTCAACCGGTTCGTCCCCGCCCTGCGAGGACCGGTCTTCGTCGCCGCCGGCCTCTCCCGCCTCCCGCCGCTGAAGGTGTTGATCTTCGGTGGTATTTCCGCATTCGCCTGGAACGGACTGCTCTTCGGGGCAGGTTGGGCCGTGGGAGGCCAGGCCGACCGGCTCGAGGCCCTGCTCACGACCTATGGACGGGTTGCCTGGGCTGTCGTGGGCCTAGTAGTCCTGCTTTGGGCTACGCACGCCTGGCTTCATCGCCGCCGCGTACACAAAACGCAATAGAGCAACCAACCCTCCGTATCTGCATCGGATTCTTCCCTGGAAGAGATGTTCCCTCTTCCGGGTTGATTGACGCCCGGGTATCCCGGGCCTTAGAAGTTCCGCCATGCAGAGCATCTCGAAAGACCAGGAACTCGAGCTTCACGCCCAGTCGATGGGGAAGCTGCTGCTCGACATCGCGCGGGTGAAGAACCTGCGAGACCCCATCCTGGGAGAGGCGGCGGCGGAGTCGCGCCTCTCGCCCACGCAGATCCACACCGTGATGTGGCTCGGCAACGACGGCCCGTTGACCATGGGCGACCTGGCGCGGCGCGGGGGCATCACCGAGAAGACCATCACCGGGGTCATCGACCGCCTGGAGCGGGACGGCTACGTGCACCGGGAACGCGACCTCGCGGATAGGAGGGTCGTGCGAGTGGTCCTCACCGAGAAGACCGAGTTCCGGGAGATGCGGGCCGTGATGGAGCAGCGCTTCCGCATCTTCCTGGGGTTCCTCGACGCCGAGGACCGGCAGGCACTCCTGCGGATCCTCAGCAAGCTTCACGCGCGGCTGGCCGCGCAGACGACGCATCTGACGCATACGACGGGTGGGAAGGAGCAGACATGAAGGCGCGGATTTTCTGGATCGCAGTGGTGCTGGTCATCGCCGGGCTGATCGGGTGGCAGGTGTCCAAGAAGCGGGCGCAGGCTTCCGGCCCTGAGGCAAAGGCGGTCGAGGCCGCGCACGTGCGCAGCGCAAAGGTGGTGCGCGCCGACCTCGCCGACAAGGTCGGCTTCACGGGCACCATCCGCCCGCGCAACGAGGTCGACGTCTTCCCCAAGGTCCCCGGGCGCATCGAGGCGCTGCTCGTCCAGGTGGGCGACAAGGTCAAGGCGGGCCAGGTGCTCGCGGTCATCGAGCACAAGGAGATCGCCTGGCAGGCCAAGGCGGCCGAGGCCGCCGTCCAGATGGCCCGCGCGAACCTCGACGGGGCGAAGCTGAACCTCGACCGCACCACCGCCCTCTTCCAGGGCGGCTCCGCGCCGCAGGCCCAGGTCGACGGGGCCAAGGTCCAGCACGCGGCGGCTTCGGCGCAGCTGGCCCAGGCCGAGGCCGCGGCCGGCCTCGCGAACCAGAGCCTGGCCAACGCCACCGTGGTGGCCCCCATCACCGGCACGGTCACGAGGCGCCCGGTGAACCTGGGCATGAACGTCGGCCCGCAGACCACGATGGTCACCATCCAGGACGTGGCCACGCTGAAGCTCGAGGCCTCGGTGGACGCCGCGGCCTACGCCCGGCTCGCCCGCGACCTGCCCGCGGAGATCCTGGTGGACACGCACCCGGCCCCGTTCCCGGGGAAGGTGAGCCTGCTCGCTCCCACGCTCGACGGCCTGACCCGTCGCGCGGCCCTGGAGATCGAGGTCGACAACAGCAGCGGGAAGCTGCTGCCCAACATGTTCGCCAGGGCGGAGGTCGTCGTCGGGCGGCTGACCGGGGTGGTCGCGGTGCCCCGCGAGGCGCTCTTCGAAGGCGGGGGCGGGGCGGTGGTCTTCCGCATCAAGGACGGCAAGGCGCAGATGCTGCGTCCCCAGTTCGGTCCGGCCGACAAGGGGCTGGTGGCCGTCCCAGAAGGGCTCTCCGAGGGTGACGAAGTGGCCATCTCCGGGCAGGCGGGGCTGGCGGACGGCGCGGCGGTGAAGGTCTCCCAGCCGCAAGTGGTTGCCGCCAAGGCGCAGAACTAGCGCACGTCGAGGAAACGCCAATGCTCATCTCCGACGTCGCCATCAAACGTCCCGTCTTCACCACCATGGTGGTGGTTGCCCTCATGGTCCTGGGCCTGCTCGGCGCCCGGGGCATGGGCGTCGACCTCTTCCCCGACGTCAGCTTCCCAGCGGTCGTCGTGGCCACCGTCTACCCCGGCGCCGGGCCGGAAGAAGTCGAGCAGCTCGTGACCAAGCCGACGGAGGAGGCCACCTCCTCCATCAACGGCATCGACGAGGTCATGAGCTACTCGAAGGACTCGCTCTCCCAGGTGATCCTGCTCTTCAAGATCGGCACGGACATCAAGGACGCCTCGACCCAGGTGCGCGAGAAGCTGGCGGCCATCCGCGGCAAGCTCCCCCGCGACATCCGCGACCCGGTCATCGCCCGGTTCGACCCCACCTCAGCGCCGATCATGACCTACGCGGTCAGCTCGTCCCGTGGCCCCGCCGAGACCCGGCGCATCACCGACGACGTGATCAAGCCCGCGATGGAGGCGGTGGACGGCGTGGCCTCGGTCACCGTCAGCGGCGGCCTCGAGCGCGAGGTGCACATCTTCATGAACCGCGCGCGGCTGGAGGAGCTGGGGTTGAGCCTGGCCCAGGTCGCGCAGCAGCTCGCCGCCGAGAGCTTCGACCTCCCCGGCGGGCGCATCGGCGACGCGACCTCGGAGATGACGGTGCGGACCCTGGGCCGCTTCCGCTCCCTGGAAGAGCTGAACCACGTGGTGGTGGCCACCCTGGCCAACGGCTCCCAGGTGCGCCTGGGGGACGTGGCCCGCATCGAGGACGGCTACAAGGAGGTCCGCATGCGCCCGCTGCTGAACGGCGAGCAGGCGGTCACCTTCGAGATCCAGAAGGCCTCCGGCAAGAACACCGTGGCCATCGCCGACGCCATCGGCAAGCGCCTCAAGGAGCTGAAGCAGCAGCTGCCCGCGGACGCGGTGGTCTCCAACGTGGTGGACACCTCCCGCTTCATCCGCCGCAACTACGACGACGTGAAGGAGTCCATCCTCTTCGGCGGCCTCATGGCCATCCTGGTGATCTTCGTCTTCATGCTCGACTGGCGCTCGACGCTGATCAGCTCGCTCTCGCTGCCCACCTCCATCGTCACCACCTTCCTGGCGATGTGGCTGCTCGGCTTCAACTTCAACATGATGACGATGATGGGCCTGTCGCTCGCCATCGGCCTGCTCATCGACGACGCGGTCGTGGTCCGGGAGAACATCTTCCGGCACATGGAGATGGGCGAAGACCCCATCACCGCGGCCCGACGCGGCACCTCGCAGATCGGCCTCGCGGTGATGGCCACCACCTTCACCATCGTCGCGGTGTTCGTGCCGGTGGCCTTCATGGGCGGCATGGTCGGCCCGATGTTCCGGCAGTTCGGCCTCACCATCGCTGCCGCGGTGATGGTCTCGCTGTTCATCTCCTTCACCCTGGACCCGATGATGTCCGCCCGGGTGGTGAAGGCGATCAAGCCGGGGCACCGTGAAGAGCAGCGGAAGCACTGGCTGGCGGGCCCCATCGTCCGCGCCTACGACGCCCTCGACGACTACTACCGCGGAGTCCTGGGCTGGGCTCTCGGGCACAAGAAGACGGTGGCCTTCACCGCGGTGCTGATGTTCGCCGGCTCGCTCGCGCTGGTGCCCATGATGGGCACCGAGTTCATGGGCGGGAGCGACCAGGCCGAGTACCGGCTGTCGGCCGAGGCCCCCGCGGGCACCTCCTTCGAACGGATGGAGCAGATCACCCGGGACGTCGAGGCTGCGGTGCGCCGCAACCCGTACACCACCCGCATCTACACCACCGTCGGCCCGAACGAAGAGGCCAACAAGCTGCTGATGCGCGTCTACACCAAGGCCAAGGACGAGCGGCCGGGCGTGCCGATGTCCGAGATCCAGAAGCAGGTGCGCGCCGAGCTCGACAAGCTCCCCTCGCTGGTCTTCGCCCTCTCCGACCCGCAGCTCGTCGAGGGCGGCGGCATGACGCAGCCGATCATGCTGCAGGTCCAGGGAGAGAACTACGAGACGCTGCAGCAGCTGGCGAAGAAGGCCTTCGAGGCGGTGAAGAGCACCCGCGGGGTCGTGGACGCCGACCTGAGCTACCGTCCGGGCAAGCCGGAGACCACCATCCACGTCGACCGCGCGCGCTCGGCGGACCTGGGCGTCTCGCTGGGGACCGTGGCGCAGACCGTGCGCCTGGCGCTCGAGGGAGAGGTGGTGGCGAAGTACCGGCAGGGCGACCGCGACTACGACGTGCGACTGCAGCTCCCTCCGGAGGAGCGCCGTTCCCCCGCGGTGCTCGCCGAGCTCACCGTCCCGGCCACCGGGCGGCGCCTGAACGGACCCATGGCCGCGCCGCGCCTGGCCAAGCTCAGCGAGCTGGGGAGCCTGGAGCAGACCACCGGCCCCTCGACCATCGAGCGGTACAACCGGCAGCGGCAGATCAAGATCAATGCGAACCTGTCGGGCCGCTCCCTGGGCGAGGCGCTGGAGGACATCAACGCCAAGCTCGCCAAGATCGAGAAGCCGGCGGGGTACTCCTTCGTGTTCACCGGCCAGGCCAAGAACATGCAGGAGACGTTCACCAACATGATCCTGGCGCTGCTGGTGGCAGTGGTCTTCATCTACTTCGTGCTGGCGAGCCAGTTCGAGTCGTTCGTCCACCCCCTGACGATCATGGTCGCGCTGCCACTGGCGATGATCGGCGCCATCCTGCTGCTCTTCCTGAACGGCAACACCATCAGCATGGTGGCGATGATCGGCGTGATCCTGCTGATGGGACTGGTGACCAAGAACTCCATCCTGCTGGTGGACCTGACCGGCGAGCTGCGCGCGAAGGGCATGAAGCTGACCGATGCGCTGCTGGAGGCCGGCCCCACGCGCCTGAGGCCCATCCTCATGACCAGTGCGGCCATGGTGCTCGGCATGCTCCCCTCCGCACTGTCGAAGGGTGACGGCTCGGAGATGCGCGTCCCGATGGCGCTGGCGGTCATTGGTGGTGTACTCACCTCGACCGTCCTGACGCTGATCGTGGTCCCCGTGGTCTACACCTGGATGGACAAGCTCACCCTGCGCGGCCGCAACGAGGCCACCGTCGACGTCTACAAGCACCGCAAGGAGGAGGAGGACGAGGAGGGCAGGCCCCTCGAGTTCCCCACCGCCCACGCGGCCCAGCCCGCACTCCGGGAGGAAGCATGAACTCCGCAGCATTGC
>CAZAIE010000121.1:0-11432 GCA_964485035.1 uncultured Myxococcaceae bacterium
GCCTCGACCACCGCGGGGTAGCGGCTCCCGCTCCCGACGATCTCCCGGGGGAGCAGCTCCAGCGCGAGGTCGAAGAGCGCCTCCAGCACCGCGTCGGTCCGCACCGCGGCCACCCGCTCCACCGCCTCCACGAGCGGCGCCGCGTCCTCGGAGAGGAACATCGCCACCGCCACCGGGTCCAGACGCCTGCCCTGCCGGCGCGCCGCCGCGACGCGCGCGTTGTAGCGCTCGCGCCCGCGCTGGAGCGCCCGGGCCAGGGCCGAGCCGGGGTCGAGGAGCCTCAGGTTTTCCACTTCAGCCACCGCAGGTAGTTGCTGTAGCGCTGGTGCAGGTACTTCAGGCTCAGGATGTCGTCGAAGAGGTGGCCGTACAGTTTGCGGCCGGTGGACCACTGCTTGAGCGTGCGCTCGATGGCCACCAGGCGCTCCCGGACCACCTTCTCCTCCAGGCCGTCGAGGCCGCGCTCGAACTCGGCGGTGAGCTTCGCCACCGGGTCGTCGCGGTCCAGGTCGAGCCGCTCGTACTCGCGACAGGAGAGGTCGAAGAGGTTGCGGATCCAGCTGACGCGATCCACGCGGTACGCCGCGTTGCCCTTCTGCTCGAACCAGGGCGAGTCGGCGTTCAGCACCAGCTTGTCGTGGAGCACGAAGGGCAGCATCTGCCGCACGTCCTCGAACTCCACCACCCGCTCGCCGCGGAAGTAGGCCATGGCCTTCACGAAGACCAGCGAGGTCATGAGTGCGCGCACTGAGAGGCCGTTGTGCGTCTGCGAGCCGAGGTCGGCCACCGCGTCCTTGCCCGACTCGGCCGCGGAGAAGGTGCTCGCGTCCACGCCCGAGAGCTTGAAGGTGTCCTTGGTCAGGTACTCGAGCTGCCGGCCCGCGGGCTCCGCGAACTCGAAGTGGCTGGCGAAGAACTCCAGCCGGCGGCGCAGCGGCAGCGGCAGCTCCACCGCGAGGATCTCCTTCTCCACCCGATCCAGCTCCGCCTGGGTGAAGACGATCTCCGGGGGGACCACCTCCTCCGGCCGCACGTCGTCCTCCACCCGTGCCAGCAGCTCGCCCAGGAAGCGGGTGTTGAAGTGCAGCGCCTTCACCACCACGTCGATGCGGTCGCGCAGCGCCTCGATGACCTGGTAGGTCCCGCCGCCCGCATCGTCGTTCGCGGTCAGGTACCAGGCCGACTTCGGGCACTCGAAGATCTGGTCGTAGACCTCCGCGTAGTCGTCGGCCATCACCGTGAGCAGCGCGGACTGGGTGCGCGTGGGGATGCGGTTGTACTCGTCGATGATCTTGAGCCGCATGCCCAGCCAGCGCCGCCAGGCGATCTTCACCTCGTCCATCTCCTTGGCGGCGACGAGGCTCGAGGGCAGCGGGTTGCCGAGCAGGTCCGAGACCGTCATCTGCGGCTGGCCGTGCTGGATGGCCCGCTTGATCTCCCGCAGCGTGTAGCCCGAGAGCACGCCCATGAGGATGGCGATGGTGGTCTTGCCGCGCCCCGGGCCGCCCACGAGCAGGCAGCGCCGCCGCACCGCGAGGTTCAACAGCGGGAGCAGCACGTAGCTCGAGTAGCTCTGGTCCGAGGGCAGCGTGACGTCCACGGAGCGGTCGCCGAAGGCGAAGCGCTGCGGCGGGCCCTCGTTGTACTCGACGTCGTAGAACGGGTTGATGACTGCGTGGTTGGTGATCCAGAAGTAGGCCTGCCGCAGCTTCTCGTCGAGCGGGAGGCCGCCGGCCTCCGCGGGGGCTTCGACCTGCGCAGGACCGCTGTAGAGGTCGGCGACGTCGAAGCGCGCCTCGTGGCCCTTCGGGGCCGGGCGCGTCGGGGCCTGGGAGACCTGCTGATTGCGTTTCTTCGGCATGGCGGGCAGCTTCGCCCGCCACGCCGGCGCGGGTCAACGCGGCGACCGCCTCAGCGGCGGATGGGCTTCGGCGCCTGGCGGACGCCGTCGAGCTTGGGGTTGGTCACGACCTTGTCGCTGCAGACCAGGACCGGCTTCTGCAACTCGTACCCGCCCTCCTCGGGCTTGCCCATGGAGCTCACCAGGCCCAGCGCGCAGCGGTTGCCAGGAAGCAGCATCGCTCCCACCACGTTCACGGTCGGGTGCCGGTAGCCGACCAGGTCCACCGTGGCCTTGGCGCCGTTCCAGGTCAGCTCGACCTTGAGGTCGAACTTCTGGAGCAGCGTGGTCTCGTGGGCGAACAGGGACTGCCCGACGATCTGCCCCGAGAGCCCGAGCTCGTTCAGGGCGATCTGCGTGGCCTGCTCGAGGCCTGCCGGGGCCGTCGCCGCCTTGAAGGGGGCGATGACCGGCGCCGCGGCGGGCGCCTTGAGATCGAGGGTCCAGAGCCGGAACTCCCCGCTCTCGCCGCCGACGCTCTCCTTGAGGAACAACTTGCCGGCCTTCGAGTCCACGCCGAGCACCTGGAAGCTGTTCGGGCCGCCGGTGGTGGCCTGGGCCAGGGCAGGGACGCAGAGGGTGACGAGCATCAGGGCAACGAGCAGGCGCATGCGGGTCCTCGTGGGGTGAAGGGTTTCAGGAACGCGGAACGATACACCGGGAGCATGGAGCTGTTGCCCGCGTTCCGCAGCTACGGAGTGGACGGCGGGGCGTCGTACCGATTCAGCCAGTCGGGAGCTGCCACGTTGAGCAGCACCTCGGCACCGAAGCGGCGGAAGCCGGGGAGCCAGCCGAGCCGGTCGATGAAGCCACAGGTGCCGGAGGCGTCGGTTCCGAGCGCGCAGACCCGACCGCCGCCCAGGAAGTCGGAGGCCTTGTCTTCAGCCGCCCAGGCCGCCCGCAGCGAAGTGAGCCGGCACTCCCGTGCACCTTCCAGGTTTCGTCCCAGCCGCTCGTAGCCGGCGCGGTGCGCGTCGCGCACCAGCGGCCGGACGGAGAGAGCCACGAAGGCCGCCTCGTTCAGCGCAGCGCACCGCCCGAACCGGAGCGACTCGAAGTCCGCAGCGAAGGCGGTTGGGGTGTCCAGGCTCGCGAAGGCGTTCACCGCCCAGAGCGCACGCTTCAGGCGCTCGCGGGCCGGCTTGTCCAGCGTCTGCCACCCGTCGACGCTCCTGCCGTCCTTCAGGGCCCGCGCTCGCGTGTCATCCTCGAGCCCCAGGAGAGCAAGGGCCACCGCGCCGCCGATGAGGGTCTCGGTGGACTGAGTGAGCCTCGCCAAGGCCCGGACCTCCCGAGCCGCCTGCTCTGGCGAGCCGTCCCGCAGCCCCTTGGCCAGCCGCAGCTTCGCCCAGCGCGGCAGCGACACGAACTCCGGGAGAGGCGCCTCGAACCGCTCGAACGCGACGCCCGCCGACCACGGGCTGTTCTTCTCGAGATCCCAATGCCCGAACTCCGGGAGCCTCTCCATCCACGCGAAATCGAGTCCCTCCCAGACCTCGGGTTCCGCCTCGAGCCAGTCGGCGCCGCTGACCGCCTCGGCCGCGCGCGCGTCGAGCTGCAGCTTCGGCCGTCGAGCGTCGAGCGTCGCTTCCCACACCCGGATGGCCTCCGGGTGCCCGGTCCACCGCAGACGAGGGTTGAGCAGCGTGCCTGCGTCTCCACCCGGCGCCGGAGCGAAGACCTCCAGCGTGGCCGCCCAGGCCAGGTCCTCGAGGATCTGCGTGCGATGGCGCACAAGCCCGACCTCCAGCTTCGCCACCCGCTCCCGACTCGCCTTCGAGATCGCGTGGTCGAGGTAGAGCGCCGCTCCTCCCACGGCCACGACGAACAGCACGAAGAGTCCCACCACCAGTCGCACGGCCCAGCGCATCGCCCCTCCCGTCCGGATCCCGCAACCCCTTGATTCATGGTTGCGTGAAGATCGGAATTTACTCGTGATTTCGGCAACTTCCAAGACCCTGCCTGGCACGCTTCCCGCAATCCTCTTTATAGGCGCCAGGTCTGCCCTGGCGAGCGCGACACACTAACGCCGGCCGCACCGCAGAGGTCCTTGTGTTCGAAGACGCAGCGAACCGAAAGGAGCCGACGATGCGACGCAGCATGCTGAACCTCACGGTGGTCCTGGCGCTGGGAACGGCCGGGACGGCGATGGCCCAACCGAGGCACGGACCGCCCGCCGAGGCGATCGCCGCGTGCGCGAACCTGCGCGCCGACGACACCTGCAGCTTCTCCCACCACGGACGCGACCTCACCGGGACCTGCCGAAAGGGTCCGGACGGCCAGGGACAGCTCGCCTGCGCGCCCAAGGACATGCCGGGTCGGGACGGGCACCGCGGTCCGCCCGCCGAGGCGTTCACCGCGTGCGCCAGCCTCAAGGCCGGTGACGCCTGCACCGTGACCCTGGGCGACAAGACGATCGAAGGCCTCTGCCGCACCGGCCCGGACGGACAGGGCAAGCTCGCCTGCGCACCGAAGGACATGGGTGACCGCCCAGGCCACCACGGTCCACCCGCCGAGGCGCTGCAGGCCTGCACCAACCTGCGCGAAGGCGACACCTGCTCGTTCTCGCACCACGGCAGGACGATCGACGGCTTGTGCCGCAAGGGCCCGGACGGCGCCGCGATGGCGTGCGCCCCCAAGGACCTCCCGCCCCGTCCGCCGGAGGAGTGACGCTCTTCGGAGCGGGGTCGCCGTGCCCCCGCTCTGGCAGCACCGGAGTCCGCGGCGCGGTTGAGGGCGCGGGGCAAGCCTGTTAGTTCTGCGCCTCCACTGGACGGCAGCCGCGAATGGTCGAGCCCAACCCCCGAAGGTTCGAGCGCAACCACCGCCTCTGGGGCCTTCCGGCCTCGGAGGCGCTTTCGCGCGCGCACGTCGTGGTCTTCGGGCTCGGCGGCGTGGGGTCGTGGGCGTCGGAAGCGCTAGCGCGCGGCGGCATCGGCCACCTGACGCTGGTGGACTTCGACCGCGTCTGCCCCTCCAACTCCAACCGCCAGCTCCCGGCGACGGAGGCGACGTTCGGCAGGTACAAGGCCGAGGTCGTCGCGGAGCGGCTGCGCGGCATCAACCCCGAGGCGCGAATCGACGCGCTGCCCGAGCGCTACGAGGCCGCGAGCGCCGAGCGCCTTTTGCCCAAGGACGGCGTGGACTTTGTCGTCGACGCCATCGACAACGTCACCGCGAAGATCCACTTGCTCGCCCGCTGCGTGGAGCTGGAGCTGCCGGTGGTGTCCTCGATGGGGGCGAGCGGCCGGCTGGACCCCACCCTGGTCCGGGTGACCGACCTGTACGACTCGCACACCGACCAGTTCGCCAAGGACATCCGGAAGTTCCTGCGCATCAAGCACGGGGTGGCCGCGACCACCGAGCGCACGGGGATCCTGGCGGTCTGGTCCACCGAGCGGCCTCGGGATCCGGTGGTCGAGGGTGAGGAGCCGGCCGAAACGGTCGAGAAGCCCCAGGGCGGGGCCTGGGAGAAGCAGGTGAACGGGACCGCCGCGTTCGTGACCGGGACCTTCGGCCTGGTCGCCGCGGGGGCGGTGATCCGTAGCCTGATCGGGGAGGCGGACCCGGCTGGAGGGGAGAAAAAGAACCGAATGACACCTTCTCGAAAAAAGCCCTTGACGGTCGGAACCGCATCACGCTAAAAAGCCGCCCGTTGCAGCGCAGTAACCGGTTGGCCGCGAGGCCGCCGGCTGACACGCGGGAATAGCTCAGTGGTAGAGCATCGCCTTGCCAAGGCGAGGGTCGAGAGTTCAAATCTCTTTTCCCGCTCAAACGAAAGGCCCCTGGAAACAGGGGCCTTTTTCGTTGGGTCTGGCCTGGACGATTCCCCGCCATCCGTTGCTCCACGAGGTTCGCCATGCTCCAGAAGGCGCTGGATCACGCCGACTGGGACGGCGGGTTCTACGAGCTCGCTCTCGAGCTCGGAGCACACGGTCACAACCGGGTTGATGTGGTGCTGGACGCAGTGTGGAGGGAGGCGGCGGTTCAAGGCTGCTTCGCGGTCGCTGGTCCCCCTCTGAGCCACGTGGCAGCCAAGCGCACGCTGGCCGCGCCCGAAGTCGGTCACCTGCGCGGCGTGGTGCGGTTACCGTCGGGGGCAACGACGGTCTGCGGCGCCTTCACGACCCGGCATGAGGAGGGCCCTGCTTGGTTCGGCTTCTACCTGCCGCTCGGCGCTCTCAGCGAGGTGGACCCCCGGATCGGCGGATATCCATTTGGTGAAGAGGGCGGTCCCTCGTCCCTGGCGTGGCGTGCGCCGATCGACGCGTGGCTCCGGGACGTGGCAACTCGAGTCTTCGCCACCACGCCCTTCGCCCTCGGGCTCATCGGCTTCGAGGTGGCGGGCGACTGCGATTCCCAGTCGCTGGCTTCGGTCCCAGAGGACCGACACACCGCGTACCTGATCCCGACGCAGGGCGAGCTTCGCTACTTCCCTGCGAACCGCTGAAGCCAAGTCCGGTACCAGACAGGCCCCCGCGCTTCACACGCACCAGGCCGCGTAGGCCTCCATCTTCCGCTCCAGCCGCGCCGCCAGGTGCGCACTGGCCTGTGCCAGTGAGGAGTGGATGACGCGCGCCTCGGCCAGGTAGGCCAACCGCTTCTCCCGGGTCCAGTTGGCGGGGGGCGGCTCCAGGTTGGTGATGCGGTCCGCCAGCTTGACCATGGCCACCTCCCGCGGTTGCTGCGCAATCCGCCGCAGCGAATCGGCCATGCGGTCCGCCTTGGGCAGCGCATCGTCCTTGGAGACCGCGACCACGCCTTCGGCCACTCGCGCCCCGAAGGTGCGCTCCAGCTCCTCACGGGTGATGCTGCAGTCCTCGATGGTGTCGTGCAGCAGCGCCACCGTCACGGCGAGCGTGGCATCGGTCGCAGGATCGGCTGTGCAGGCGGCCAGCACCTCGGTGGCGACCTTCGTCACGTGCACCACGTACGGGAAGCCGCTCCCGGGCACCTGCTGGGTTCCGTGCGCCCGCGCCGCGAAGTCGAGTGCAGCCTTCAACACGTCCTGGTCCCACATGGCGCCCTCCCTCTGCAGGCTCCGCAGCCGACTACTCGCGATCACAATCGACCAGCACCAGCCAGTCGGCGTCGTCCTTGCGAGCCAGCACGCCGAGCAACCGCAAGTGGTGGGAGACGAGGCGCACCGGCAACAGCTCGGCGAGTGGCACTCCGAGGGCACCCGCGATCTCCCCGGCCCCACTGCCCGGCTTGTCGAGGTAGCGGTCGAAGAGCTTGCGCATCATCTCGTTCACCGGCTCGAAGTCGCGATCGACCAGGAAGACACCATCCAGGGATGGTCCTTCAGGGTCCTCTCGACTGCCTTCACGCGCTCCTTGATTCGCTCGAGCTCCATCTTCCGAGTTCCTCGATCCCCCCGCTCACTGCACCTTGGGGTTCGCGGCCCTCAGGGTCTTCACGGCGACCTTCCAGGACCCGGTCTCGTTGGTGAGCCGTCCGCGGACCGACAGCGCCTTCCCCACGTACTGCTGCAGGTAGTCGGCGGGGCAACCCTCGGGGCCGCAGAACCACGGGTCGACGCACGCCGAGAGGTACTCCGGGGCCCCTGCCCTGTCGCGGACCAACAGGCACAGCCCGACCCTCGACTCGGCGACCACGGACTCGAAGTGGACCGAGAGCTCGTTCAACGCCGTCCGGTTGGCGAACGTGCGCGCCACGGTGTCGTACCAGAGCCCGTCGGCCACGAAGCCCGCGCTCACGGACTTCAAGGCCGCGAGCGAGGTGGTCCCCACGGTCAGGCTGCTGGCCCCGCCCTTCGCGTCCGCGTACTGGGCGACGGTGCTCCACGCCGCGCTGCGGTAGCCGCAGTTCCCGGCCCCCGGGCTGCAGTCGTAGGCGATGTCGCGCGCGGTCGTGGGGATGGGGTTCATCTGGCTGTAGCGAGCCTGGTTCAGGAACGCGACCGCCCTGCACTCCTCGTCCTTGGTGAACGCCACGGTCTTGTACGTGCCCCCGGTCGCCACGCACGGCGCGGGACCAGTCCCGCCGCAGACCCCGCCCTGGCACACCTTGCCTCCCGCGCACGCGGTGCCGTCGGGCGCCGGCGTGTGCGTGCACCCGGTCCCGGACCAGCAGGAGTCGGTGGTGCACGGATCCTGGTCGTCACACGTGAGCACCGGACCGGCGACGCAGACGCACGCCGACGAGCAGACGTCCGAGGAGGTACAGGCGTTGCCGTCGTCGCAGGCCTGCCCGGGCACGCAGACCGCCGGCGCGCTCTCTGGGTTCTTCGCGGCTCCGGTGCACGGGATGTGCGAATGGGCCCAGGGACCGCCGTCGGGGATGCGGCCGTAGCACCGGGTGGCCGCAAAGCATGGATCCGCCCCGTAGTAGCTGGCGTGCGCATCCGCCTCGACGCCCGCGGGATCCAAGAGGCGCACCGCGTCCGCGGAGGCCGTGTTGATGCCTCCATAGTTGACGAGCACCACCTGCCCCACCGCGAGCCGCGTTCCTGCAGGGATCGCCTTGGGCGAAGCCCCGCCGCTGGCCACGTCGTCGATCTTCCAGCCGGTCAGGTCGACGGTGGTTTCCCCGGCATTGAAGAGCTCCACCCACCCGGCCGAGCCCGGGACGAACTCGTTGATGAGGACCTTGGCGGACGTTGGAGGCGTCCCGCCGCTGTTGCCCGTTCCCTTGGTGCAGCTGATGCCCGCGGACGCCCAGGCGCCGCCGTCAAGCTGTCGACCGAAGCAGAGCCCAGCGATCGAGAGGCCGGCGTAGAAGTTGGCGTGGCTGTCCACCGTGGCCCCGGTGGCATCGACCAGACGCACCGAGTCGGCCGAGGCAGTGTTGATGCCGGAGTAGCTGACGACGACGTACCCCTTCGCAGGCACCGAGACCCCGCTGCCCACCGACTTCGGCGAGGACCCGCCACTCTCGAGGTCGTCCACAGCCCAGCCCGTCAGATCGGCCGCGGCGGGTCCCGGGTTGTAGAGCTCGATCCATCCCGAGGAACCGGCCTGGAACTCGTTGATCAGCACGGTCGTGGCAGGGGGAGTGGTCCCACCGCCGTTGCTCGCGCCGCGGGTGCAGGCCACCGGCGACGCCGACCACGCCCCGCCATCGGGCTGCCGACCAAAGCAGAGCCCGGTCACGCTCGAGCCCGCGTAGCCGTTGGAGTGGGAATCGACGGTGGCGCCCGCAGCGTCGAGCAGGTTCACGGTGTCCGCTGAGGCGGCGTTGAACCCGGAGTAGGTCGCGACGAAGAAGCCCCCGGCGGGCACCACGCTCCCTGCGGGAAGGACCTTGGGAGCCGTGCCGCCGCCCGCGATGTCGTCCACGGACCAGCCCGAGACGTCGACCGGGGAGGTGCCGGAGTTGAACAGCTCGACCCAGCCAGAGGACCCGGCTGAGTGCTCGTTGATGACGAGGGTGCCGAGCGCCGCTTCGGTCTTCTGCAGGTCGTCCCGGGGTTCGACTGGCCCGCATGCGGCCAGCACCAGTCCCACTCCCGCTGCCAGGGAAACACGTCTCATCGGCGCCTCCTGCGAATTCGATCGCAGCAGTGTACGCCCCGGCGTCGAGGTGGACCAATGGCGCCCCCCGCGACTAGCGTCGGCCCGGACTGACTCGTTGACCGCTCGGATCGGGGCGTCCCACATGACACGCATCCTCTGCATCGTCTGCGCGCTCCTCGCGCTCGGTACGGGCTGCACGGCCAAGCTGTGCTCCGGCGAGAGCGCCCTCTCCTGCGACGACACCAACCCCTGCACCGACGACACCTGCGTGGAGGGCACGGGCTGCGTCCACACGCCGAACCAGGCCTCGTGCAGCGCCTGCGGCAGCGACCCGTGCTGCTCCAGCGCTTGCTCAGCCGGCTCCTGCGTCGCGAAGCCCTACACCCCGACCTGCGATGGGGTCTGCAGCGGTGCGTGCGACCAGGCCAGATGCCCCGCCGACTGTGCTCCCCCGAAGCTCGAGGTCTGCGACAACGCTCAGGACGACGATGGGGACGGAAAGGCCGACTGCCTGGACTCCGACTGCGCGGCCGAGCCCCGCTGTGCTCCGCCGAAGGAGGTCTGCGACAACACGAAGGACGACGACGGCGACGGGAAGGCCGACTGCTTGGACACCGACTGCGCATCCGAGCCCCGCTGTGCCCCGCCCGCCGAGGTCTGCGACAACCTGCTGGACGACGACGCGGACGGGAAGGCCGACTGCCAGGACCCGGACTGCGCCGCTGAGCCGCTGTGTACGCCGACCCCGGCCGAGACTTGCGGGAACAACCTCGACGACGACCTCGACGGACGGACCGACTGCGAGGACGGTGAGTGCGCCGGCCTCGACCCGTGCATCCAGCTGGCGTCGCCTGGCGACGTCGTGATCACCGAGATCATGGCCGACCCGACGGCAGTGGCGGACGAGGCGGGCGAGTGGCTCGAGGTGCGCAACACGACCACCGAGCCCATCGCGCTGAACGGATGGGTGCTGCACGATCTCGACCCGACTGCGCCGCAGTGGCACGTCGTGCGCGGACCGGGTCGCATCACGGTGCCGGCAGGCGGCACCCTGGTGCTGGGGGCGCTGACCGACAAGAGTCGCAACGGCGGGGCGCAAGTCGACTACGCCTGGGCGACGTTCGGGCTCGACAACGACGCGGATGAGGTCGTCCTCGAGGTCAAGGGCGAGCGGATCGACGCGGTGAAGTACACGACACCCGGCTGGCCGGTCGTCGCCGGGGCATCGCTGGCACTCGACCCGGGAAACCAGACGGCGGCTGGAAATGACGACCCGAAGGCCTGGTGCGCCGCGACGGCGAAGTACAACGGCCAGGACCACGGGACGCCGGGCACTACGAACGCGAGCTGTCCGTAGGCCGGCGCCAGACCGCCCCCGCCACCCGGGCAAGCCGGGCAGCGGGGACGACATCTACGAATCAGTCCTTCCGCGCGCACTCGGGACAGACGACCTGCTCCCAGACGATCTGCGTCCCCGTGCCTCCGGGATCGTCATAGGGCTTCGGTCGCTTGCCCTCGGTCCTGACGCCCGCGCTCTTGCGGTAGGGGTGGTCGACGAGGCGCGTCGCAACGACCAGGCGCCTGGCGGGGGTGCGCGGGGGAACGACGACCTGACAACGTTCGCAGCGGTACATCGATGCTGGCCGGGATGACCTCCGGGGCGGCCAACCCCCGGAGCGTGCTCCGGCCAGGAGTGGCCGGAGGAGCGAGGCGCGAAGCCTCGCAGGGCGAGCCGATGCACTTCTCCAACGCCCAGCGGGCGGAGCAGACCAGTCTGTCGGAGGGGGCATCGGGGAGGCGCTTGCCGCGCCAGGGAAAATCAGACGGGCCAGCTTGTAGCCCGCCGCTATCGGGTCGCGCAAGCAGGCGCCGGGGGGTCCATACCGCAGGTGCGTGACGGAGCGTATGGGTCCCCTGGCAGGCATCCCCGGCCGATGGTAGAAGCCGGTCGCTGCTCCGCCCGACCATGGACAGCCCCAGGGAGGTTCTCCGATGCCCCGCGTCACCCCGATGATCCACTCCACCCTCCGGGCCACGCTCGCGCTCCCCCTGAT
>CAZAIE010000122.1:0-11429 GCA_964485035.1 uncultured Myxococcaceae bacterium
GCGCCCAGGCGTAGCCGCCCTCTTCCGAGGCGCCGAGGTAGGCCCGGACCAGGACGGTGCGCGAGGGCGTGGAGGCGCAGCCGAGGAGCAGGAGCGCGAGCGCAGGTGCCAGGAGCCGTGTCATCGGTCGCCCTTTTTGCCCGGGTGGAAGTGGGCCGTTATGATACCTGCGCTCTGCGAGGTGCCGCGCCCATGGCGGAAGAAAAGACCATCGTCCACAGCGTCTCGGACCTGCTCTCCCAGGCGAAGAAGACCAGCGCCTGCCTCATCGTGGTCTCTGGAAAGACCAGCGTCGGGAAGATGTTCAAGCTCGACCGGCAGGAGATGACCATCGGGCGCAGCAACGACGCGGACATCATGCTCGACGACGAGGGCGTCTCGCGGCGTCACGCCAAGGTCGTCATCCGCGCCGACGGGTCCATCCAGCTCGTGGACCTGAACTCCACCAACGGCACCTTCAACAACGGCGACAAGATCGACGTCTCGTCCCTGCACGACGGCGACAAGATCCAGATCGGGTCGGCCACCATCCTCAAGTTCAGCTACCAGGACTCCTTCGACGAGGCCCTGCAGAAGAACCTCTACGAGTCGGCGACGCGCGACGGGCTGACGCACATCTACAACAAGAAGTACTTCGTCGACACGCTGAAGAAGGAGTTCGCCTACTGCCTGCGGCACCGGGTCCCGCTGAGCCTGCTGATGATGGACATCGACCACTTCAAGCGGATCAACGATACCTACGGGCACCAGGCGGGCGACTACGCGCTCTCGCGCCTCTCTGGCAGGGTGAACGACGCCATCCGCGCCGAGGACGTCTTCGCCCGCTACGGGGGCGAGGAGTTCGTGGTGCTGCTGCGCGAGGCCCCCGAGGACAAGGCCTTCATCCTCGCCGAGCGGCTGCGCCGCCTCATCGAGACCACCGACTTCACCTTCAACGGCCAGCAGATCAAGGTGACGGTGAGCATCGGCGTCGCGACCCTGCAGGACTCCGACTACCCCGACACCGACGCCTTCGTCGCCTCCGCCGACAAGCACCTCTACCGGGCCAAGCAGGCAGGCCGGAACCGGGTCGAGGCGCGGATGCTCGGCGGCTGAACGTCAGGCAGCGAAGCGGGTCTTGTACGAGCGCAGCGGGTTGCCGATGAGCCCGCGCTCCTCGGGCTTCTCGGCCTTCTCCACCACGACCCCACACGCGGTGCAGGTGTAGGTCTTCTCCTGGTCCAGGAACCGCGTGGTCCGGTGGCAGCGGCAGCAGTACTTGTTCAGGGTGTTCACGACCTGCCTCCTTTCGTGCGTCGACCGGGTCGCCTTGGCTTGTGCCTGGCCGCGGTTCATTGACCAGTGTTGCTTGATCCGTGCCAGCGGTCCCGATGCTCGTGGCTTCGACTCGCTGCCCGGGGGGACGCTTCAAAGCCGTCTCGTCCCCGGCAGTTCCGCAAGCGGGGGACCTGCTGGAGAGGAGCCTGGCACCGACAGCCGTGTCGCTCCGGCGTTTCAGCCTGGCAATCCTTGCGTACGGAGCTGAAAAACGGACCGAGTTGTGAAGGGTTGGCAGCGTGCACTCAGGGACCTCAAGCGACTCGTGCACACCCAGGACCTGGAATTGACCGCAGGTGCCTGCGGAAGTAGCCTCTTGCGCCCGCGTGAACCTTCACTCGGGGGATCGCTGCTCAAGGAGTTGCTCCATGGCGCAGGGACGTTCAGCGGTGCCACGGCTTCAGTCGCCGCTGGGCCGCGTTCTCTCCGCTTCCGTCATTGTGTTGGTCGGTGTGATGGCCCAAGGCTCGCCAGCCCATGCAGGCGATCTGCCGCGGGTGCTGGTCCTTCCCTACGCCCCCATCTACGACGGACTGCCGGTCTCGTCCGGTGAGAAGGCCGCCGAGGTTCTGCAGAACGAACTTCGAAGCTCCGAACAGCTCCAGCTCCTCACCGCGAAGATCGAGAAGACGGCGGCCGTCGCGCCCAAGCCCAGCCCCGGTCCGGCTCGGGACACCGCGGCTCTCACCGAGGCCCGCGAGCGTGCGCTGAAGGCCGAAGACCTGACCAAGAAGCTCAAGTTCCGCGAGGCGGCGAACGAGCTGGAGAAGGTCATCTCCCTGTTCGAGGCGCAGCACCCGTACATCGACTTCAACGACTTGGTGGAGGCCTACCTCAACGTCGCCGTCGCCTACTTTCGCCTGGGGATGGACACCGAGGGCGAGAAGGCGCTCTCGCAGGTGGTCCGCCTCGATCCGGAGCGCAAGCTCGACGCCGAGAGGTACCCGCCCGTCTTCATTCGCGCTTTCGAGAACATGGGCAGGAAGGTGAAGAAGGCTCCCCGCGCCACCATCGAGGTCAAGCCCACGGCTGCTGGGGTGCCGGTGGTCCTCGATGGCCGGGAGGTGGGGCGGGCCCCGCTCATCATCAAGGACGTGCTCAAGGGGACGCACTACCTCCGGGTGGGGAGCCACTGGGCCAACCGCATCGAGGCCCAGGGTGGGGAACTCAAGGTCGCCCCCGACATCGGCTCGGGCGGCGGTCCCGTGGCCGAGTTGGTCACGCTTCTGGCGCGCAACGTCATCGACGAGACGGTGGTGACCAAGGCGCTCGCGCTCGCCTCGGCGGGGAGCACGGCCGCCGACTACGTGGTGCTGGGCGGCGTGCACAAGGAGTCGGACGCCATCGTCGTCTCCTCGCACCTCCTCAAGGTCGCAACCCGCAAGGTCTGTCTGCTCCAGCGCGTGGTGTTCGACTCGGAGATGCTGGGCGCGGGCATCGAGATCTACAAGGTCGGGACTGACATCACGAACAAGATCGAGGTCTTCGGCGACGAAGAGCCGCTGCCGGCAAAAGTGGCGCGGGACGCGCTCGCGCCCGCGGGCCACAAGCCCCTGGTCGCCGTCAGCGCGTCCAGCGGCGAGCCTGCCCCTGTCGAGCGCATCGTCCGGCGCAACCCCGACCAGCCCAACAAGGTCGAGAAGATCGAGAAGCCCGCGGACGCCCCGCTGGTGGCCAAGGTCGAGAAGCCCGCCGACCCCGGGCCGACCAGGACCGAGGTCCGCAAGGTGAGCGCCACCGAGCCGGGAATGATTCCCCTCGAGCCGGTCGGCCCTGGCGAGGAGGCTACGTCCTCGAGCAGCAGCAAGGCGTGGATCTGGGTCGTCGTTGGCATCGTCGTCGCCGCGGGCGTCGGGACCTTGGTCGGCTTCGAGGTGGACGCCGCGAGCAAGCCCATCACCGGCAAGGGCACCATCACCTGGTAGTCGCGCTCCGAGCGCTCCTGGCCTTCCCATGCACAAGCTTCGTTTGACGACAGTCCTCCTCGTGTTGGCGCTGGCCGCGTGCCCCGACCGCACGTCGCCGCTCAACGTCCGCATCATCAAGGGCAACGCCTGCGGGACCGGCCCCGACCCCATGCAGGACGTGACGCACCTGAGGCTGCGTTTCGTGAACGTCACCCGCTGCGCGCCGCCCAACGTGGACGGCAACCGGGTGTGCGAGGTTGGCGGTGATCCCTGCGAGGTCGACCAGGACTGCGGCTTCGGCACCAAGGTCCTCGACAAGGTCGCCGACGTGGGGACCGGGAGCCTGGCGTTCGAGCAGATCCCCTCTGGTCAGCCACTGCAGGTCCAGGTCACCGGCTTCGCGGGAGCTCCGCCCGAGGGCGTCATCATCAGCTATGGCCAGTCGACGACCTTCCTCATCCCCATCGAGAAGGCCGAGGGCGCCAAGCCGCTGGAGCCGGTGGTGTTCCTCCGCGCGGTGGAGAAGTTCTCCCCCGTGGTGCTCGCCGAGGACTCGACCGTGTGCACGCGCCTGTCCACGCCGCGCGCCGGCCACACCGCCACTCTCCTTGCCGACGGCAGGGTGCTCATCGCGGGCGGCTTCGACGCCACCGGCATCTCCGCCGCGAACCTGAAGAACCCGCTCTACTGGACCTACAAGGACGCCGTGGAGATCTTCGACCCTGCGACCGGCACGGTGGAGACCTCGACCCCAGCGATGAACTACGGCGGCCTGAAGGCGCCGCGCGCCTTCCACACTGCGACCCGGCTCGCGAACGGCCAGGTGCTGATCGTCGGAGGCGAGCTGGCGGTCACGCAGGCCGTCGCGCCCTCCCCGGCGATGGCCTCCCAGAACCTCACCGTGCTGTTCGACCCCACCATCGAGGGCGGAGGTGGCTGGGTCGCCCAGGCCACCAAGATTGCCCGGTCGCGGCACGTCGCCGTGACCGAGCAGACCGGCCGCGTGCTGTTCTTCGGCGGGCTCTCCTGGGACAAGAGCACCACCCCCAGGTACGTGCCCTACTTCCAGTGGTACGACCCCGACGGCAACGTCTTCACCCGGCCCCAGGAGGCGAGCAACTCCACGGAGTTCACGGCTCATGGCCACGCTGGGATCCCGCTCTACGGCGGGAAGTACCTGGGCGTGGTGGGGGGCGACATGGAGGACGCGAACAACGTTGGAAAGCTCGCCCGTGAGACGGGCATGCGAATCGTGGAGTACCGGGACGGGAAGATGCAGATCAAGATGACGATCGCGCTCACCGCTCCGCGCACCGGGGTGGCGGTGGGGGGGCAGGGCTCCCGGTACCTCGTCATGGGCGGCTACACCTCGCTGCAGCCGACCCAGTACTGGGACCTGCTCCCAGCCGTGGCTCCGAACGACCTCTTCTCCGGAACGGACATCCTCAACCTCAAACCGGACAAGTCCAACAGTCCAGTGCGCGAGGAGGGGCCGTCGATGTCGGACGTGGGCCGCGCGAACATGTGTGCGGTCACCCTCGACGGCCGGGTGATGGTCACTGGCGGGCGCGGGGGGCGGACGGCAGTCGAGTCGGTGAACAACGTGGGCTTCTTCGAGGAACGCGGCGATCCTCCGGCCTACGCCTATTCCTCCAGGGGCGAGCCGATGGCCGAGGCGCGCTTCTTCCACACCTGCACGGTGCTGGCGGACGGCTCGGTGCTGGTGACCGGCGGCGTGCAGGAGAAGGGCGGGACCTTCAAGGCCCTCGACGGCATGGAGATCTTCGTCCCGCGTCCCACGGAGTGACGTCTTCACCCTTGACCCCACGGGCCGTCCCGCTAGGTTGAGGCACTTTTTCTTCTGGTCCCCGGGCCCCTTGCCCGGGCATCGGGCGTTCGGAGGTCGTGTCATGGAAGTGGTGCTGGGGATCGTGGCGGTCTTGGCCGTCGTGGTGGCGTTCTTCATGGGCCTGCAGGCGATGGCGGCGCGCGCCGCAGCGACGAAGTCGGCCGGCGAGATCGACGGGGTGCGCAGCCGCCTGTCCGCGCTGGAGAGCGAGTCGAAGAAGGCCGCGGACGCGCTGGAGGCGAAGCGCAAGGAGTCCGAGGAGCTGAAGGAGAAGCTGAAGGACCTGAAGAAGCGCCGCCACGACGAGAAGGAGAGCGCCCGGCTGCGCCAGGACATCCAGCACGCCCGCGAGGAGATCGAGCGGGAGATGGAGAAGAAGCTCCAGGTCGCGCGCGAGGACGCCGAGATCGCCCGGGCCCAGGTGAAGAAGCTGTCCGCCGAGGTCGACCAGCTCAAGTCCCGCCGCCAGGAGCGCCCGGTGGAGGTGAAGGCCGAGGCGGTGAAGCCGGCCGAGCCCGCAGGGCCGGTGGTGCCGCGGCAGGCGACCCCGGAAGAGGTGGCGCGCGCCGAGGCGGCCGAGAAGGCCGCTGGCCAGGCCCGTCGCAAGGTGGAGGAGATGCAGGAGGAGGTCCGCAAGGTCCGCTCCCGCGCCGAGACCGACCGCCGCATGTTCCTGGTGCAGAAGAGCGAGGTCGAGATCCAGAAGGACAAGTTCCGTGGCGTCGAGGCCAAGCTGAACGCCCTGGTGCTGGAGCGCGAGGACCTCAAGAAGGCAGTGTGGCTCCTGGAGAAGGAGCTCAAGGCCCTCAAGCCCACGGCCGAGGCTCCGAAGAAGGAAGAGCCCAAGCCCGAGCCCGTGAAGGTCGAGGCCAAGGTCGTCGAGGCCAAGGTCGAGGAGAAGAAGGAAGAGGCTGTCGCCAAGGCCTGAGCGAGCCCGCTCGATGTTTCGAAGACGCCGGCCCCGTTCGCGGGACCGGCGTCTTGTTGTTCCAGGTCTGGAGCTCGGCTAGAGCAGCGCCTCGACGCGGGCCAGGTCCTCGGGGGTGTCCACCCCCACGCTGCGGTAGGTGGTCTCGACCACGCGCAGCTTGAGGCCGTGCTCGAGCACGCGGAGCTGTTCGAGCCCCTCGGCGCGCTCGAGCGGGGTGGTCGGGAGCGCCGCCATCCGCTCGAGGAAGGGCAGGCGGTACGCGTACACCCCGACGTGGGCGAACAGCGCGGCGGGAGGAGTGCGCACGAAGGGGAGGGGCGAGCGGGAGAAGTAGAGCGCGTCGCCCGCGAGGTCGCACACCACCTTCACTACGTTGGAGTTGCCGGCCTCCTCCGGGGCGAGGGGCCGCTTGAGGGTCGCGAACTGCACGGTGGGGTCGTCGAAGGCAACGAGCAGGACCTCGAGGCACCGGGGGTCGATGAGCGGCTCGTCGCCCTGGACGTTGAGGACGACGTCCGCATCGAGGCCCTGGACCGCCTGGAAGACCCGGTCGGTCCCCGTCCGGCATTCTCCGGTCAGGACCACCTCGCCGCCGAAGCCCCTCACGACGTCGGCGATGCGCGCGTCGTCGGTCGCCACCAGCGTGCGGGAAAGACCCGGGACCTCCCGGACACGCTCCCAGACATGCAGGATCATTGGCTTTCCGGCGAGCAGGGCGAGCGGCTTTCCGGGGAAGCGGGTCGAGGCCCAGCGGGCGGGAATGACGGCGACGGACTTGCGCATGGAGGGGTGCATAGCAAAGCCGGGAGGGTCTGCAGAAGCGTTCTTTCGACCCCCAAGATCTGCTGTTGCCGCCCCTATACCGGCCAGCTAAGGTGCCCCTCTCTGACGGACATTGCGAGCCCCACGCCTACTCGCCCGCCCAACGAGGACCCGCGATGAGTGCACTGCCCACCTGGTTGCAGCAGCTCGCCCCCATCCTCATCCTGCTCGCGGTGATCGGGGCGGTGGTCGCGCGGCTCCCCAAGGTCGAACTCGGCCACACCGATGCCTTCAAGCGGCGCCGTTTCCTGAACTGGTTCCCCCTGGGGCTCACCTACGCGTTCCTGTACTTCGGCCGCTACAACCTCAACGAGGCGACCTCGGCCATCCCGGGGATGACCAACCAGGACTTCGGGGTCATCTTCGGGGCAGGGACCATCACCTACGGCGTCTCGTTCGTGCTGAACGGGCCCCTCACCGACAAGCTCGGGGGCCGCTTCACCATCCTCCTCGCTGCCGCGGGGGCCGGCATCGCCAACCTCGCGATGGGTCTGGTGGTCTGGGCGGCCACGACGCACGGGTTCCAGCCGCCGGGTGGGATGATCCCCACGCTCTCTGTGATCTACGCGATCAACATGTACTTCCAGAGCTTCGGGGCGGTCTCCATCGTCAAGGTGAACGCCCACTGGTTCCACCTGCGCGAGCGGGGCGTCCTGGGCGGCGTCTTCGGCATCCTCATCTCGCTGGGGGTCTACTTCGCGTACGACTGGAGCAAGTTCATCGTCCTGGCGCTCCCGGTCTGGTGGGTGTTCGTCATCCCCGCGTTGGTCCTGTTCCTCTTCTTCGTCATCTCCTTCTTGCTGGTGCGCGACACCCCCAGCGCCGCGGGACACAAGGACTTCGACACCGCCGACGCCTCCAGCGACGGCAGCGTCGAGCCGGTGGGCGTGCTGAACGTCTTCAAGAAGATGCTGACCAACCGGGTCATCCTCATCATCCTCTTCGTCGAGTTCTGCAGCGGCTTCATGCGCAACGCCATCATGCAGTGGGGCCGCAAGTTCGCCACCCAGACCGAGGCCTCCTCGTTCGTCTTCGACAACTGGGGCCTCGTGCTCTGCATCGCCGGCATCCTCGGCGGCATGTTCGCGGGGGTGATCTCCGACCGCGTGTTCCAGTCGCGCCGGGGGCCGGTGTCGGCCGTGCTCTACGGCGGACTCACCGTCGGCGCCCTTGGCTGCTTCGTGGTGTTGACCCACCAGAGCGCGCTCGGCTGGATGCTGGCCTTCATGTCCCTCTGCGTCATCGGCGTGCATGGCATGCTCTCGGGCACCGCGACCATGGACTTCGGGGGCAAGAACAACGCGGGCGTCGCGGTGGGCATCATCGACGGCGCGGTGTACGCCGGCACGGCGTTCCAGTCCTTCCTGCTCGGCGCGGTCCTCCCCAGCGGCGAGGCGGCGCGGCAGGCCGGCAACTGGATCAACTGGCCCATCGCCATGGTCCCGCTCTCGCTCATCGGGTTCCTCCTCGCCACGCGGGTCTGGAACGCGAAGCCCAAGGGCTCCTCCGCGGGGCACGGGGCCCCGGCGCCCGCGAGCGCTCCGGCCGCCCCTGCGGAGCCCAAGGCGGGCTGATGCAGGACTACCTGAAGCGGCTGGTCGTGTGGATCAACGAGGGTGGACAGCCGCTCTCCCGGAACCGCCACTTCCACACCTTCGCGACGCCCCTGGGCCGCAAGGCGCTGAAGCTCTCCCGCCAGCTCCGGGCACTTGCGCGCGACATCGTGGCCCAGGCCGCGCAGGGCGGGACGCTGCGGGTGGAGGAGCTTGGCGAGGGAGCCTCGCTGCGCATCTGCCTGCACCTGGCCCGCTTGAAGTCCCGGCGCACGGTCTACCTCAGCCCCGCGGAGTGGGAGCTGTTGCTGCGCAACGAGCCGGTGCGGTTGCTGGTCGAGCAGTCGCGCCGCAGTCCCGGGTGAGGGCCCTCAGCGGGCCCAGGCGAGGAAGCGGTCTGCCAGCGCCTGGCCTTCGGCGAGGTCGAAGGGGTGGTCCGCCAGCTCCTCCCGCCGCGAGACCGCGGTGAAGGTTCGCTCCGCCTGCTGGCCGAACACCCGGCAGTCCTCGGCGAGCCGGTCGCGCTGGGCCTGGGAGTCCGGGAGCCGGTCGGTCTCGTGGACGATGGCCGCGAAACGCTCGAAGGGCTCGAAGTCCGCGTACCGCAAGAGCTGGTAGGAGACGTCCCGGAAGTACGCCACGAAGCCGTGGAGCGAGACCAGCGCCTCCGGGGCGCGCACGGCGTCGGAGCCGAGCACCTTCTCGGCGGCGAGGCAGAGCTCGCGGTAGGCGTAGAGGTCCAGCCGCAGCCGGTGTGCCTGGTCGCGGCGCTCGGCGGGGTCGAAGAGCAGCTCCTCGGTGACATTCGGGTCGAGGGTCCGGGCCAGCCCGGCGATGCCCGCGCGGCACATCGCGGCCAGGGCGTCGCGGGCGCGGCCCGGGGCGCCCTGGGTCGGCGTGCCCAGGAAGGTCAGGTCGCGCTTCACCACCCGCGAGGTCTCCTTGCGCAGCTCCTGCGCCACCCCGATGACCTGGGCGCTGCGCTCGCGGCTGGTGCGGCCGAACCAGGCGGCGAGGTCTCCCTCGAGGAAGGCGGCGAGCGAGGCAATCTCCGAGCGCACCAGCGCGAGGATGACCTGGCTGCGGCGGGTGAAGGCCTCGTCCGGCCCGGGCACGTAGCGCAGGTAGTGCAGCAGTCGGAAGAAGGCGAGGAAGCCGGTGGAGAGCGGCCGCCGGGAGGGCGGGTCGAGCCGGCGCACCAGCTCCAGCACCCGCAGGTTCTTGAGCCGGTCGTACTCCGGGCGGAACTCCAGCGGGCGGAAGGGCTTGAAGTACTTGTTCAGCGCGATGTGCCAGAGCGCGAGCTGCCCCACGTCGGCGAACACCTGGTAGCCGGCGTGGTCCAGCGACTGGAGCTGGTCCAGTACCCCGCGCAGCGCCACGAAGCCCTGGCGCAGCAGGAAGAGGCTCTCCTGCGGGGTCTGCTGCTCCAGCTCCGCCTCGATGAGTTCGCGGCGCACGCGGTCGTCGGCGACCTTGGACTCCAGGTACTTGCGGAAGACCAGGCGCCGGTCGCTGGGCGGGTCGAGCAGGAAGCGGGCGAGACGGATGGTGCGGTTCACCGCGTCGCGGATGGCCCGCAGCTCGTCCATGAAGTCCCGGGAGACCACCGGGCCCTGCTCCTCGAGCGGCAGGTTGTGGAGGTTGAAGAAGCGCTCCAACCCGCGCAGGAGCATCTCGAACTCGAAGAGGATCTCCTCGCGGCCGTCGACCGCCAGGGACCGCAGCCAGCGCTCGCGCTCGGCGAGATAGCCCGCCCGCAGCCGCTGGCTGTCCTTCATCAGCTCGAAGAAGAAGTCTCGCGCGAACCGGGCGCGATCAGTGGACATGGCGGGCGTGAGCCTAACCCAAGCCCGCGCTCGGCGCGAAAAACCCGACGGGTCTCCATCGTGCTTAGGGCCTCGCCTGGTGGGTGCTACACTTCCCGACCCGATGGCGCCGCCCGACAAACCCAGGCCAGAGGACACCCCCGCGAAGGAGCCGGAGCCGACCGAGGAGCGTCCCCGTCGCCGCGACGGCCCGGACGGGTTCCAGGACCCGAATGCCAAGAAGCCGGTCGTGGCGCTGAACGTGGTGCGCAACGACCCGGGGTCGGCCATCCCGCGCAGTAGGGTCCTCGACCCGCGCCTGGTCCCGCTGGTCCCGCCTACCGTGACCACGGACCCGGCGAGGCAGTTCCATGCCCTGCTCGGCCTGCCCCGGCAGATGAAGCAGCCAGCGACTCCCCCGCCGGCTGCCGAGGAGAAGCCGAGGCCGCCTCCCAAGGCCAAGCCCGCGCCACCGCCCAAGCCGGTGCTCCCGCCTGCTCCGCGCCCGCCGCCGCAGGCGCCCGAGGCCATCGAGCGCATCCTCTCGACGCTGCCGGCCGCCCGCGCGCAGATCATCCGGCAGATCCTGCTGGGGCCGGAGAGCCGCCTGAAGCGGGCCCTGCGCGCCTTCCTCGAGGACCCGAAGTTCCAGCGCCTGGACTTCGAGTCCCAGCGCCGCGCCCTCGCCGCGTTCGACCTGCGCTACTGACGCCCGCAGGGCCTGCGGAAGGCACAGCCCGCACATCGTGCCCGGTCGTCGGTCATGGGGAAGTCCTCCTTCGCGGCGACGTTGGCGGACGGGTCCCGGAGGCGGCCCCGCATCTGCTCGACGCTCTTGCGGAACAGCGCGCGGAAGCCCTCCAGCGCAGCCGGGTCCACCGCGACGTCCACCTCGCTGCCCTGGGAGAGGTAGGCCAGCCGCGCCCGCACGTGCTCCGGGGCGATGCCCCACTTGTGCTGCGCGTAGAGGGCGTACCCCTGGACCTGGTCCCGGTCCTCGTCGCGCGGGCGGCCCGTCTTCCAGTCGACCAACACCACCCCCGGGCCGTCGCGGTAGGCGAAGTCGGGGCCGGCGAAGACCTTCACCCCGTCGAGCGGGAAGCTGTCGATCTCGTCGATGGGCAGCCAGTCCTCGCGCCGCAGCGCCCGGGCCCGGTCGACCCAGACCGCGTAGAAGTGGCGCAGGCACGCCGCGGCGTTGTCCCAGTTCGCCTTCCACTCCTCGTTGGTCACCGGCTCCGA
>CAZAIE010000123.1:0-11421 GCA_964485035.1 uncultured Myxococcaceae bacterium
CCTCCCCACCAGCCGGAAGAGCTCTGGGGACCAGATGGCGCGCCGGGTGGCGAGGTCCTGCTCCCAGCTGCCGACCCGGGCCAGGCGCTGCGCCGCGTCCAGCCCGGCGGTGCGTTCGGCGACGCGCGCCTCCAGCAGCTCGCGTTCGTCGCGCAGGGCCTGCTCGGCGCGGCGCAGCCGGAAGAGCACGCGGACCTGGGAGGGGAGCTCGTCCGGGTTCACCGGCCGGGCGAGCAGGGCGTCCGCGCCGGCCTCCAGCGCCAGCGCACGCTCGCCGTCGCCGCCGGCGACGAAGAGGAGGGGGAGCCTGGCGGTGCGGTCGTCGGCCTTGAGCGCGCGGCAGAGGCGGAAGCCGTCCAGGCCGGGCCCGCCCGCCTCCAGGAGAACCACGTCCGGCTCGCCCAGGCGGGCCTTCTCCAGCGCCTCGGCCTCGCTGGCCGCGACCCAGACCTCGCAGCCGGGGAGTCGCGCCCGGAGCAGGGCCGGCAGCCCGGCGCCCGGCGTCGCGCCGTCGACGACCAGGAGCCTCACGGCGTCTCCCCGCTGGCGCAACTGCTGGGACTCACTCGGGCCTCCTCCGGCTCACAGGACCCACTCCCAGTCTTACTGGCGCGGTCCGGGGGATGCACGGCAGGGTACGCTCAGCGCGAGCGGGGGAACCCGAACCCGTCCAGGTACTGGCGCAGGCGGGCCCGGTCGATGGGCTTGACCAGGTAGCCGTCGCACTGCTCGCGGAAGGCGTCCATCACGTTCTTGGAGTCGCGCAGCGCCGTGGTCATGAGCACCTTCGCCCCCTCGAAGGTGCCCGTGGCGTGCTCGGCGGCGCGCAGCTCCTTGAGCGTCGCCTGTCCGTCCAGCTCGGGCATCATGATGTCCAGGCAGACGAGGTCGTATGGCTCGCCGGAGCGGAGCGCGGCGCCGATGGCGTCGAGGGCCTCGCGGCCGTTCACCGCCACGTGCGACGCCCCGTACTCTGCCAGCATCCCCTGCAGCACCAGCCGGCTGGTGAAGTCGTCCTCGACGATCAGTGCCTTCATCGCGTCCTCTCCTGGCTGAAGAACCTCGCCGTGCCCATCTCCTGCCTCAAGCTCTCGAACCCGCGCCGCAGCCCGGCCAGCCTGGACTCGGGGACGGCCTCTCTTGCCCGCGCGCGCAGCTCCAACTCCTCCGCAGCGGCGGCCATGGCGTCTCCGCCCACCGCGGCGGCGGCGCTGCGCAGGGTGTGGGCCTGTCGCTCCAGGCCAGCCGAGTCCCTTTCCGCTGCCAGCCGCTCCAGCCGGTCGAGCTGTCCGGGGGCGTCTGCCAGGAAGCCCTCGCAGATGGTGCGGGCGAGCGCCTCGTCGCCCAGCATCCGGCCGAGCAGCCCTGCCTCGTCGAAGACCAGGGGGGCCGGCCGTTGTCCGAGCCAGCGCTCCAGCATCGAGGCCAGCGGCTCCGGTCGGATGGGCTTGGGCAGGTGCGCGTCCATTCCGGCGGCGAGGCACCGCTCCGCGTCGCCCTGCATGGCGTGAGCGGTCATGGCGACGATCGCCACGCGCGGTGCGCCCCGACGCTCGGCTTCGCGCAGCGCGCGGGTCGCCGAGAGGCCGTCCAGCCGCGGCATCTGCACGTCCATGAGGATGAGGTCGTAGGGGGCGAGCCGGTGCGCCTCGAGCGCCTCCTCGCCGTCGGCGACCGCGTCGGCGGTGAGCCCGAGGTTGCGCAGGATGCCCAGCGCCACCTGCTGGTTGGTGATGTTGTCCTCGGCGACCAGGATGCGTGCGTGGCAGCCCTCGAAGCGCGCCGCGCGCGGGGCCGGGGCAGCGGCGGGGGCATGGCGCCTGCCGCCCAGGGCTGCGAGCAGGCCCTCCCTCAGCTCACGGCGGCGGACCGGCTTGGAGGCCACGGTCGCGCCCGCAAGGGCCGGAGTCCCCAGGGGGCAGAGCAGGACCGTGGCCAGCCCGAAGTCCCTCTCCAGGGCCCGAAGTTCCCGACCGCCGGCGACGCACAGGCGCTGGTCCAGCAGCGCGAGGTGGAAGGGGTCGTGCCCGTCGCGGGCGGCGGCGCAGGGCTGTCCGGCCGCAGACAGGTCCGGGACGCCCTCAGCCCGGGCGCCCCAGTCCGTGAGCAGCCTCACGAGGAGGCTTTGGCTCGCGCCGTTCCCGTCCACCACCAGCACCCGTCGCCCCAGCAGCGGTCGGTCGTCGGCCGGGCGGTCGGGCCGGGCCGTCAGGCGCGCCGTGAACCAGAACTCGGAGCCGACGCCCGGCTCGGTGGTCACCCCCACCTCGCCGCCCATGAGCCCCGCGAGCTCGCGGGAGATGGCGAGCCCCAGCCCGGTGCCCCCGTACTTGCGGGTGGTGGACGCGTCGGCCTGCGTGAACTTCTGGAAGAGCAGGCCCACCTTCTCCGCCGGGACGCCGATGCCGGTGTCGCGCACCGAGAAGCGCAGCAGCGGGCGCGGTCCGGCCTCCTGCACGGACACCCGCAGCACCACCTCGCCGCGCTGGGTGAACTTCACGGCGTTGCCGGTGAGGTTCGCGAGCACCTGGCGCAGGCGTCCCGGGTCCCCCGTCACCGAGCGGGGCACTCCCGGGTCGAGCGAGCCGAGGAGCTCCAGGCCCTTCTGGTGCGCGCGCAGGGCCTGGGCGGTGCAGAGGTCCTCCAGCAGGTCGTGAAGCTCGAAGTCCAGCGCCTCCAGGTCGAGCCGGCGCGCTTCGATCTTGGAGAAGTCGAGGATGTCGTTGAGCAGCGCCAGCAGCGACTCGGCGCTGGTGCGCACCGTCTCTGCGTACTGCCGCTGCACGGGCGTGAGCCCGGAGTCCAGCAGCAGGCCGGTCATCCCCAGGACCCCGTTCATGGGGGTGCGCAGCTCGTGGCTCATGTTCGCCAGGAACTCGCCCTTGGCGTGGTTCGCCCGCGCCGCCTGCGCGGTGGCCTCCTCCAGCCGTCGGTTGGTCTCCTGCAGGGCCTGCGCGGCGCGCTTGCGCTCGGTGATGTCGGTCATCACGGTCAGGAAGTAGGGGCGCCCCTGACTCACGATCAGCTCGCCGGAGAAGAGCCCGTCGAGCAGCACCCCGTCCCGGCGGCGGACCTGCAGCTCCACGTCGGCAAACCGGCCCTCCGTCTCCAGCCGCCGCGAGAGCGAGCGCTGCTCGACCGGGTCGGGGAAGAGGCCCAGCTCCGCGGCGGTCCGCCCCACCACCTCCTCGCGCCGGTAGCCGAGGTGGGCGAGGAAGGCGTCGTTCACGTCCTGGAAGCGGCGGTCTGGCAGGGAGGAGAACGCCATCAGCGCCGGGTTGTGGCGGAAGAGCCGCTCGAAGCGCTGCTGCGCCTCCTGCTCCGCGGTGAGGTCCTTGCTGATCCCGAAGACGCAGTCCCTGCCGCTCCACCTACCGAACCAGACCCGGGTCTCCACCGGCAGGAGGCTCCCGTCCCGCCGCTGCAGCGGGAGCGGGCAGGTGGTGCGCCGGTGGTGGAGCATGGCCGAGAGGATCTCCTCGGCTTCGGCGCGGCGGTCCGGCGGGTGCAGGCCCAGGAGCCCCCGCGTGCGCACCTCGGCGGGCGGGTAGCCCAGCTTGCGCTCCACCGCGGCGTTGACCTGCACCACCCGGCCGTCGGGCGCGCAGATGAAGAGCATGTCCTCCATCGATTCGAAGAGGGAGCGCAGGTCCTCCTCGCTCTGGCGCACGCGCTCCTCCGCCTGCTTGCGCTCGGTGACGTCCCTGCAGAAGCCCAGGAGCCGCGACTCGGAGACGCGCACCGCCGAGACCGACCACCAGCGGGCCTCCCCCTGCTTGGTGACGAAGCCCAGCTCGCGCTCGGCCCGCCCGGTCTCGAGGACCTCCCGGAAGTGAGCGAGGCCGGCGTCGAGCGAGCTCGGGGCCACCACGTCCCGGACCTGCATGCGGCAGAGTTCCTCGGCGGAGTACCCCGTCATCCGGCAGGCCGCGGGGTTCACCTCCAGGTACCGGCCCTGGGGGTCGGCGACGAAGACCGCCACCGGCGAGTGCTCGAAGTAGCTGCGCAGCCGCTGCTCGCTCTGGGCCAGGGCCGCCTCGGCCCGCTTCTGGGCGGTGATGTCCAGGAAGTGGGTGGCGAACTCTCCGGGACGGGTCCGGTACGCGCTCACGGAATAGTGGCGATCCAGGGGCGGGGAGTACTGCTCGAAGTGGAGCGGCTCGCCGGTGAGGGCGACCTGGCCGTAGCGGGCGAGGAAGGGCGTCTTCTCGATGCCCGGGAGGACCTCGGTGACCCGCTTGCCCAGGATGTCCGCCACCCGCAGGCCCGTCTGGCTCTCGAAGGCCGGGTTGGCGCTGAGGAAGACGTAGTCCACCGGCTGGCCGGCTTCGTCGAGCACGAGGCGGTGGGTGGCGATGGCCGAAGGGGAGTGCTCGGTGAGCAGCCGCGCGTCCAGGTCCGTCTCTGGCGCGTCGCTCTCGGCGCAGACGAGCAGCCCCTCCTCGACCGGCGCGACGCAAAGGCGCAGCCGGTTCCCGTCGGCTGCGCGCGCGGTCAGCTCGAGATCCGACCCGCCAAGGGCCCGCTCGAGCTCTGCCCGGACCCGGGCGCGCTCGTCGGGGCCGATGGCCTGGTCGACCCAGGAAGCGCCGTCCGGAATCCCGGGGTCGGTTGCCCGGGCACGCCGGTTGGCGCCGCGCACCCGCAGGTCCGCGTCCAGCAGCCACAGGGGAACCGGGACCGCCTCGAGGTGGGGGTGGGGAAGGGGCATCGCGCGAGTCGGGACCGGGTGGAACGCACCCCGTTCATAGCGTCGCGACGTCGTCTTCGCTGCGTCACTTTCGTGACGCGCCCACGAACAGATCCCTGCGCGCCCCCTCGAGGATGGCCACCACCGCCGGGTGCTTGAGGCGACGCTCGACCGAGAGGGCCCAGTAGCGAGCGCGGATCTCGGGGCAGCGGCCGACCACCTCGACGTCGTGCTGGCGGACGAGCTCTTCCTCGATGGCGCTGGGGGCGGCGAACACGCCGAGGCCTCCCTGGCCGAACACCTTCAGGAGCGCGCTGTCGTCGAACTCGGCGACCACGGCTGGACGCAGGCCCTTGGCGTCGAACCACTCGTCCAGAGCCCTGCGCGTCCCGCTCCCGGTGGGGAGCAGCACCGGCTGGCCCTGCAGCGACTCCGGGAAGTCCTTCCGGCACCGGGCGGCGAGCGCGGGCGCGGCGAAGAAGGTGGTCTCGCACTCGCCCAGGACGTGGCTGAAGGCGCGGACTCCGCTGCCGGACGCGACTGGCGCGTCGGAGAGCACCACGTCGAGCTCATGGGCGGCGAGCTGAAGGAGGAGCCGGTCGGCGGTCTCCTCGCGGCAGACGAGCTGGACCGGGAGGTCGAGGGCCAGCACCGGCTCCAGCAGCCTGCGCGCGATGAGCTTGGGGATCACGTCGGCGATGCCCACGACCAGGCGTGCCGGCCGGCCGCTCGCTCCGGTCTTCACGGCGTCCTGCAGTTCCCTCCCCAAGGAGAAGATCTCGTCGGCGTAGCCGTAGACCATCCGGCCCATCTCGGTGAGCACCAGCTTGCGCCCCTGCTTCACGAAGAGCCGTTCGCCCAGGGACGACTCGAGCGACCGGATCTGGGCGTGGATGGTGGGGTGCGTGAGGTGCACCTTGGCTGCCGCCGCTGCCAGGCCCCCCTCACGCGCGACGAGCCAGAAGTAGAGAAGGTGGTGGTAGTTCAGCCACTCCATGCGCCCCTCCTTGCAGACCAGGGGTGTACCGCGTCCCCAGCCCCCAGCGCACCTGACAACATCCGAGCAGCCTCGCTGCCAATGTGCGAGCACCTGTCGCAATTGTGGCGAATTGAACGGAGCTCGCCACGGAATTCAATAGGATTTTCAGGCGGTTGAGAGAAATATCGGCGATTTCCGAGGGCACGATTTCTGCATGCGTCTATCCTTTCATGCGCTCTGCTGCGGCAGGGCGGTCGAGGGAGTCCATCGATGGAAATGCGGCGCTGTGTGCAGTGGGGAATCCAGGCTGCGCTGGTCTGGTCGGTCCTGGGTTGGTCTCCCGACATTGGCGCCATCCCCGCTTCGCCGAACCCCATTCCGCTCAAGAACTCGGATGGCACGACGGTGTGGGGTCGGATGTACGGCGACGAGCACCTCTCGTGGATCGAGGACGCGGAGGGGTACGCGCTGGCGTTCGAGCGGGCTACCGGCACCTGGAACTACGCCTTGCCCGGACCGGACGGCAGGCCACGACCGACGGCCTTCCGCCATGGCTCCATCGTCCCGGAGTTGCTCGGTCTGTCTGCGAAGGCAGGACCGGGCCCCAGACTCCGCCAAGGCGTCTCCCGACACTCCCTGTCCAAGCGTCTCCTGAAGAAGCCCCGTGAACGGCAGGAGCCGATTCCCGAGGTCCGCACGATCCCGAACCTGGTGTTGCTGGTCCAGTTCGACGACCAGACGCCGCACTTCAAGCCCTCGGACTTCGAGCCCATCCTCAACGGTCGCACGGCCTCGGTGCGGGCCTACTACCAGGACGTCTCCTACGGCGCCTTCGACCTGGTCTCGACGGTCGTGGGGTGGGTGAAGTTGCCCAACCCGGCGCGCTTCTACGCCTACAACGACGTCCATCCCGACGGACAGCCCGAGCGGATGATCGCCGATGCGGTGGCCGTGCTCGACGCCCAGGGGTTCGACTTCTCGCCATTCGACTCGGACTCGGATGGGTACGTCGACGCCGTGGACGTCATCCACTCCGGGAACGCCTACGAGACGACCGGAAACCCCGACTACATCCATTCGCACTTCAGCCCCCTGGCGCCGGTCACGACGGCCTCGGGGCTGCGCTTCCCGGGCTACCACACCGAGGCGGAGTTCGGGCCCGACGGCGTGGCCATCACGCAGATCGGCGTCATCTGCCACGAGACCGCCCACTTCTTCGGGGCACCCGATCTCTACGACTACGGCTACGACTCCGCAGGGCTGGGCCTCTGGAGCCTCATGGCTCGCGGGGCCTGGAACGGGCCGGGGGCTGACGGCACGAGGCCCTCGCGTCCCGACGCCTGGACCGCGAGCCTGCTGGGCTTCGTCGTCCCGACCCGGCTCACCGAGCCCTCGACCGGGGTGCGGGTCGCGCCGGTCGGGGACGGGCCGCTCGCCTACCGGATCGACGCGGGCGCCTCCAGCGGCGAGTACTTCCTCCTGGAGAACCGGCAGAGGACTGGCTGGGACGAGTTCCTCCCCGCGAACGGCCTCGCGCTCTACCACGTCGACGAGAACATGGTGGACAACGACGATCAGGACCACTACCTCGTGGACCTCGAGCAGGCGGACGGCAGGCGCGACCTCAACCGCTCGCCCTACGCCTCGGGCGACGCAGGCGATCTGTATCCTCTCCTGGCCAACAACAACTTCTCCTCCACCTCCCGGCCCTCGAGCGCGAGCTATGGCCCTTCCGCCAGCCTTGTGTCGATCACTGGGATCAGCCGCGTCGGGATGGATGTGACCTTCGACCTTGGCTGGGTGACCCCGAAGAAGCTTGGCCTCGCCTGCACGCTCGACGGCGACTGCGCGAGCGGCTTCTGCGTCACCGGCGTCTGCTGCGAGTCGGCCTGCGAGGGTGAGTGTCGGGCCTGCTCGAAGGCCGCGGGAGGTCGATACGAGGGACGCTGCTCAGGCGTCGTCACCGGTCGCGCCTGCAACGACTCGAACCGCTGCACCGTGGATGACGTCTGCTCGTACGGCGTGTGCCAGGGCAAGCCCAAGAGCTGTCCGGCGGCGACCGCTTGTCAGGGCGCGGCCACCTGTGACCCGCTCGACGGCGAGTGCCTGGTCCCCATCGCGCCCAACGGCACGACTTGTGACGACGGCAACGCCTGCACCCTGCGCGACCAGTGCATCTCTGGAGCCTGCCAGGGCCTGCCGGTGGTCTGCTCCCGCTCCGACGCCTGCCACGGCGTGGGGACCTGCGATTCGAAGACTGGCACCTGCTCGAACCCCGTGCTCGCCAACGGCGCCTCGTGCGGCGGGCGGTCGTCCTGCGAGGCCGGTGTGTGTGTGACGCCGCCCGAGCCCGAACCAGCGCCCGAGCCCAACTCTTCCTGCGGCGGGTGCAGCACCGGAGTCGAGGGGCTGTCGCTCCTCCCCCTCCTGGCAGTCCTGCTCGTGGCCCGTCGACGCCCTCGTCAAGCGGGTGGCGGCTGACCCGGCGGGTGTCATCGCGCTGACGCGGCGGGAGATCTGGAAAGCCTCGTGATTTCGGTTGGTTGCTAGCTGCTGGCGCTGGCACTGGCCTTGAACTTGGGCGGGTCAGCCCTTTTCACGAGGTGGCTCATGGCGTTCCTGGACGGCAAGTCGATTCTGGTGACTGGCGGGACCGGCAGCTTCGGCAAGAAGTTCGTGGCCACGGTCCTGGAGCGCTTCACACCGCGCAAGGTCATCGTCTTCAGCCGCGACGAGCTGAAGCAGTACGAGATGCAGCAGGACCCGCGCTTCGCCACCGCCGAGAATCTGCGCTTCTTCCTGGGCGACGTGCGCGACCCGGCGCGGCTCAAGCGCGCCCTCGGCGACGTCGACGTGGTGGTGCACGCCGCGGCCCTCAAGCAGGTGCCGGCGGCGGAGTACAACCCCTTCGAGGCCATCAAGACCAACGTGCTGGGCGCGCAGAACCTCATCGACGCGGCCATCGACTCCGGGGTGAAGAAGGTCATCGCGCTCTCCACCGACAAGGCCGCGGCACCGGTCAACCTCTACGGCGCCACCAAGCTCTGCTCGGACAAGCTCTTCGTGGCGGGCAACGCGTACGCGGGCGGAACCAACACCTGCTTCTCGGTGGTGCGCTACGGCAACGTCCTGGGCAGCCGCGGCTCGGTGGTCCCGCTCTTCCTCAAGAAGCGCCACGAGGGCGTGCTCCCGGTGACCGACAAGCGCATGACGCGCTTCTGGATCACCCTGCAGCAGGGCGTGGAGCTGGTGCTGCGTTGCTTCGAGGACATGGTTGGCGGGGAGGTCTTCGTCCCCAAGATCCCCAGCATGAAGATGGTGGACGTGGCCAAGGCGCTGGCACCGCGGGCGCGCATCCAGTACGTGGGCATCCGCCCGGGCGAGAAGCTGCACGAGGTCATGGTCCCCGAGGACGACGCCCGCTCGACGGTGGAGCTGCCGGACCGGTTCGTGATGCTCCCCGCCAACCACTGGTCGCGCCACGAGGTGTGGCACCAGAAGGGGACGCCGTGCCCCGAGGGCTTCCGCTATGCCTCCGACACCAACGACCGCTGGCTCACCGTCCCCGAGCTGCGCGCGCTGGTGGCGGCGCTGGACATCCCCGAGGCCGCGGAGTTCGCGCGGGAGCTCAGGAAGGTCGCATGAACCCGCTGCCCTACGGCCGCCAGTGGATCGAGGAGGACGACGTCGAGGCGGTGGCCCGGGCCCTGCGCGGCGAGTTCCTCACCACCGGCCCCACCGTGGAGGCCTTCGAGCGGGCGCTCGCCCAGCGCTGCGGCGCGCGCCACGCGGTGGTGGTCTCCAACGGCACTGCGGCCCTGCACGCCGCCTACTTCGCCGTCGGGGTGGGGCCCGGGGACGAGGTGGTGACCACGCCGCTGACTTTCTCGGCGACAGCGAACGCGGCGGCCTGGCAGGGCGCGCGGCCCGTCTTCGCCGACGTGGATCCGCGCACGCTGCTGCTCGACCCGGAGCAGGCGCGGCGGGCGATCACCCCGCGCACGCGCGTGCTCGCGCCGGTGGACTACGCCGGTGAGCCCGCGGACCTGGACGCCTTCCGCGCGCTCGCGCGGGAGAAGGGCCTCGTGCTGCTCGAGGACGCCGCGCACTCGCTGGGCGCGACGCTCGGCGGGCGCCCCGTCGGCTCGCTCGCGGACCTCACCATCCTCAGCTTCCACCCGGTCAAGCACATCACCACCGCGGAGGGTGGGGCGGTGCTCACCGACGACGACCGGCTCGCGCAGCGCCTGCGCGACTTCCGCTCCCACGGCATCGTGCGCGAGCCCGCGCGGCTGGGGCGCGACGAGGGGGCCTGGTACTACGACATCGAGGAGATCGGCCTGAACTACCGGCTCACCGACATGCAGTGCGCGCTGGGGCTCTCGCAGCTCGGGAAGCTGGACCGGTTCCTGGCGCGGAGGCGGGCGCTGGCGGCGGCGTACCGGCGGCTGCTCGAAGGCGAGGAGCGGGTCGTCCTGCCCGCGTCCCGAGACGACCAGGCGCACGCCTTCCACCTGTTCCCCATCCGGCTCGCCGGGCCGAACCCCCAGCGCCGGCTGGTCTTCGAGCGTCTCCGGGCCGCGGGCGTGGGCGTGCAGGTGCACTACGTGCCAGTGAACGCGCTGACCGCGTACCGCAAGCGGGGCTACTCGCCCGAGCAGACGCCGCACGCGCTGGACGCCTACTCGCGGCTCATCAGCCTGCCGCTCTTCCCGGCGATGCAGGACGCGGACGTCGCGCGGGTCGTCGCGGCGCTGAAGGAGGCACTCCCGTGAGGACGGTCGCGATCATCCAAGCCCGGCTGGGCAGCACCCGCCTGCCGGGGAAAGTGCTGATGGACCTCGAGGGCCAGACGGTCCTCGCCCACGGCGTGCGGCGCGCCCAGGCCATCCGCGGCGTCGACGAGGTGGTGGTGGCGACGACCACCGCGCCGAAGGACGATCCGGTCGTGGAGGAGGCGCGGAAGCTGGGCTGCGGCTTCTTCCGCGGCAGTGAGGAGGACGTGCTCTCCCGCTACCTCGGCGCCGCGGCCGAGTTCCGCGCCGACGTGGTGGTGCGCATCACCTCCGACTGCCCGCTCCTGGACCCCGCCCAGTCGGCCCGCGTCGTCGAGCGGCTGCACGCGAGCCTTGCCGGCCCGACGCCCGCCGACTACTGCTCCAACGCGCTCACCCGGACCTTTCCTCGGGGGCTCGACACCGAGGCCTTCACCCGCGCGGCGCTCGAGGTCGCGGGCCAGCGAGCGAAGCCGGGTCGCGAGCGAGAGCACGTGACGCTGTACCTCTACGAGCACCCCGCCGACTTCCGGCTGCTCTCGGTCGTGGGCGAGGTCGACCACTCCCGCCACCGCTGGACGGTGGACACCGACGACGACCTGCGGCTGGTCCGCGAGATCTACGCCAGGCTCTCGCCTCGAGGCTCCGACCGGACGTTCGGCCTCGAAGAGGTCCTGGAGCTCCTCCGCCGCGAGCCGTGGATCGCCCAGATCAACGCGCACGTCGAGCAGAAGAAGGTCTGAGCCCGTGCGACTCGTCCTGCGCTGCGACGGCTCCGCGACCCTCGGCCTGGGGCACGTGTTGCGCTGCGTCGCGCTGGCTGACGCGGCCCGGCGCCGCGGACACGAGGTGGCCTTCGCGGTGCGGCCCGACCCCGCGGCGCTCGCCACCGTGCGCCGCCATGGCTTCTCGCTGGTCGAGGTGGCCGCCGACCCCGCGAGCGATGCGCTTGGCTGGACGCAAGGCGCCGACTGGAC
>CAZAIE010000124.1:0-11394 GCA_964485035.1 uncultured Myxococcaceae bacterium
GGCGTGGACCGCTCCGAGTACTACGAGAGGGTCGTCCTCGGCCGCTGAGGGGTTACTCCTTCATCCGCTTCCACACGCCCTCGGCCGCGCGCTGGGCCTCGTCGCGCAGCGCCGCCTCGTCGAAGCTGAGCACCTGGCGCGCCCAGAGCCGCCAGACGCCGTCCACCATCACCGCGTCCACGTGCTCCGCGCCCATGCCCAGGGCCAGGTGCCCGGGCAGCGTCTCGGCGGTGAGCGGCGAGTCGGCGGGGGCGTCGAGGACCACCAGGTCCGCCGCCGCGCCCTGCTCCAGCCGGCCCAGGGGGAACCCGAAGAGCTCGCCGGCGAGGTTCTGCCCGCCGGCCTGCCACCGCGGCAGGTCGATCTCGAAGCCAGCCTCCGAGCCGCGCAGGTACGCGCCTTGTCCCTCGGCGAGCGCGTCGGCGCGCAGCCCGTCGGTGCCCAGCGCCTTGCGCGCGCCGAACTTGCCGGCGGGCGCATAGCCGGCGGCGCGGCGCATGTCGGAGCGCGGGCAGTGGACGAGCCAGGCTCCCGACTGCTGCGCCTGCGACAGCTCCTCCCAGACCAGGTGGATGCAGTGGGCGAGGATGGACTTGGCGCCCAGGGCCCCGCCCTTCGCCAGCCGGTCGACGACGCCCTGGTCGAACTTCTTCTCGGTCTGCTGTCCGTCCTCGAGCGTCTCGGCGACGTGCAGGTGCACGCCCACCCGGTGCTGCTTCGCGAGCCCGGCCACCGCCTCCAGGGTCTCCGGTTCCAGCGCGAACGAGGCATAGGCCCCGACCATCCCGCGGAAGCGGCGTCCCAGGCTCGAGCGGAGGAAGGTCTCGGTCTCCTTCAGCGCCGCGGCGCGGACCTCGGGGCCGAGCCGGTCGCTCACCTCGTAGCAGAGGACCCCGCGCAGCCCCACCTTGTCCACGCCGGCGCGCACCGCAGCCAGCGAGCCCTCGACGCAGGAAGGCGACGAGTGGTGGTCGATGACCGTGGTGACGCCCGCGCGCAGCGCCTCGGTCGCGCCGATCTGCGCGGCGATGGCGACCGACTCCAGGTCGAGGGCGCGGTCCAGCCGCCAGGTCATGCGCTCGAGGTAGTCGAGCAGCGACTTGGGGAAGGGGTGCGGCGTGGGCAGCGCCCAGCCCATCGACGCGTAGAGGTGGGTGTGGGCGGAGACCAGGCCGGCCATCACGTAGCGGCCGCCGAGGTCGGTGACGCGGTCGCCGGGCTCGCTCGCCAGCCCCGGTCCGCGTGCGGCGATGATGCCGCCCTCGATGCGCAGGTCCTCCTGGACCAGCGATCCGTCGCCGAGGTCGATGACCGTCGCGCCCTTCAGTAGCTCGCCCATGGTGCGGTCTCTCCGTGCCTCAGTTCGTGAGCCCTGCCTGTGCTGCGGCCTCTTCCACGCGTTGGAGTTCCTGGCCGACGTCCACCGCGCTGGCCAGAGCCGTCTGGCGTCCGCGCCCGCCGACCACCACCAGCACCGTCGAAGACTTCTCTACCGTGCCTTCGGCGACGGCGCTGCGCAAGCCCGCGAGCGCCGCGGCGCCGGCCCCGTCCACGCACAGCCCCGCGCGGCGGGCGGCCTCGGTGGCGGCCTCGGCGCAGGCCTCGGGAGCGGCCATGGCTACCCCTCCCTCGCTCTCGCGAAGCGCCTCGGCGGCGCGGCGCCACGAGGGCTCCTCGCTGCGGCCCGAGAGCGCCGGGAGCTGGTCCGCTCCGCCCACGCCCAGCAGGCGCGGCCTGCCGGTCAGCAGCCGGACCTTGCGCAGCTCGTCGAGACCGCGCGCGACGGCGCCCAGCGTCTCGCCCGCGTCGTCGGCCGCGACCACCACCCAGTCCGGCGGCCGCTCGCAGAGCAGCTCGCCAATCTCGTGGCCGAGGGTCTTCTTGCCCTCGAACGGGTAGGGCGTGGCGGCCGCGGTCCGGTCGAACCAGCGGAGCGTGTGGCAGGCCTGGGCGCAGAGCGCGCGGGCCGCGAAGAGGCCACCCGAGACGCGCAGCACCAGCGCCCCGTAGCAGGAGGCCAGCGCGAGCTCGGCCGGGTCTGCGTCGTCGGGGGCGAACACCACGGAGCGCACGCCGCAGGCCGCGGCGAAGCACGCGAGCGAGCCCGCCGCCGCGCCCCCGGAGGCGACCGCCAGGACCCGGCGCCCGGACTCGCGCGCCTCGACCAGCGCCAGCGCGGAGGCCCGGTCCTCGAGCGAGCCGCTGGGGCTGCGCGCCTCGTCCTTCACGAGCAGGTTGGGCAGACCGACCCATTCCCCGAGCCGCGCGGCCCCGTACACCGGCGTCATGCCGACCTGGAGGCAGGGCAGCTCGGCCAGCTCGTCGAGGGGCAGCAGCTCCTTGTAGCGCCACATCCACGGCTCGCGGCGCATCAGGGTGTCGCGGTCGAGGCCGCGCCCCGCGTCGGCGTAGTCGTAGGCCACCTCGACCAGCCCCGCGTCGGCGCAGCTGGGGCACGTGGTTGCACGGGGTGGGAGCCGCTCCCGGCAGCGCGCACAGACCAGACCAGTGACCTGCCTGAGGCCCATCGTCGTCCTCCGAGTCGCGAGAGTGAAGCGGTGATAGCCGACCGCTCCACGGAGCGGCAAGCGGGCAAAGAAGAAGGGGAGCGGTCACCCGCTCCCCTTCGAGACTGCGAACGTCGAAGCGACTAGGCCGCGGCGGCCGGGGGCGCGCCCTGGAACTGCGCGTCGCCGAAGCCGAGCATCGGAACGAAGATGAAGCCGAGCAGCGCCATGCCCACGCCGAAGCCGGCGCTCTTGCCGAACGCCTTCGCCAGCTCGATGAAGACCAGGATGGCGATGATGAAGTTCACCAGGGGGATGAAGAACAGGATGATCCACCAGATGGGCTTCTTCACCAGCTCGAGGATGATGATGATGTTGTAGATGGGCACGATGGCAGCCCAGCCCGGCTTGCCGGCCTTCACGAAGACCTTCCACATGCCGGCCAGCATGAGGACCATGATCGCCAGCTGGATGATCAGTTGAACCATGATTGTTCTCCCCTGAAGCGTTTGGGTTGGAGGTTGCGACCCCGACCTTCTACACGACCGCTCGATTCCGAAGCAAATCACCTGCCCGGGAGTGTCCGGGCGTCCGGTCCCGAACCCCACCCACGCACTTGACTGCCCCGCCGAGATCGCGAAGCCTGCGCGTCGGACATTCGACGAGGTGGCGATGCAAGGGTTGAAGGACAAACTGGTGCAGGCGGGGATCGTCCCGGTGGACTACCGCGAGGGCGAGACTCCGGAAGCGCGCTCGAACCGGCTGAACAAGGAAGCCGCCGAGAAGCGCACCCTCATCGCCAAGATCGTCGCCGAGCACCACGTCGAGACGCGCATCGGCGAGCACACGTTCTTCTTCACCACCCGCTCGAAGAAGATGCGCCGGCTGGTCATCGAGGACGCCGTCCGCGTGAAGCTGGAGAGCGGCGACTACGCCGTCGTCGAGTGGCCCAACCACCCCGACTTCCCGTGGGCCGTGGTCGAGCGCCCCATCGCCGAGCGCATCGTGAAGGTCGACCCCGTCGCGGTCCGGTTCTGGCTCCGCTCCGAGAAGGAACAGTACGGCGTCGAGCCTGCCGAGCCCGAGGCGAAGTAGGTTCCGGCTGCCGGGTCGCAGGAGAACCCCGGGTCTGTCGTACCCCCGACTTCGTCCCCCGGTCGTCACCCTGGCCAAGGAGCGGGTGGGGCTCCAAGGCCCCGGTCTTGCTCAGGACAGGGCAGGAGAATCCCCAGCAATCGCGCCGTGGCACCCGCCTTGCTTTTGCAGGGCGCGGAGCACCAACCCAGGAGAGCGCGATGGGTACCCGAACCTTGCTGATCGTCGATGACGAGGAGAACGTCCGCAACGCCCTGCGGCGCTCGCTTCGGAAGGAGAACTACGTCGTGCACACGGCGCCCGGCCCGGAGGAGGGGCTGGAGATGCTGAAGCAGAACCCCATCGACGTGGTGATCTCCGACCACCTGATGCCCAAGATGACGGGCCTCGAGTTCCTCAAGGTGGTGCACGACCGGCACCCGGACGTCGGCCGCATCATGCTCACCGGCCACGCCGACATGGAGACCGCCATCAAGGCGATCAACGAGGGCGAGATCTACCGGTTCCTGCAGAAGCCCTGGGACGACATCGAGCTGAAGGTCATCGTGCACCTGGCGTTCGAGCACGTGGAGCTGGAGCGCGAGAACCGGCGGCTGCTGGCCGCGGTGCGGCGCCAGGCCGAGTTCATCCACGACCTCGAGGACAAGTTCCCGGGCATCTCCACGGTCGTCCGCGACGCCGAGGGGGCCATCGTCCTCTCCGAGGAAGAGCTCAAGGCGCTCGACGGCTGAGCGAGGGCGGCAGCGTAACGACGCTTTGAACCCCGGCGAGGAGCGGACCCGCTCGTGGTGATGCACAGCGACAGTCAACTGCCTCCTGAGCAGCGGCCCCCCGCGGAGCCCGCCAAGGCGATGCTCCTGCCCTCGATGGAGTCGGCGCTCTTCATCAACGAGATCGCCGAGGCCATCGTCGCCACCCTGGACCCGACTCAGCTCATCCCGGTGGTGACCGAGAAGGTGAAGCAGCTGCTGTGCGCCGACGACGCGTGCCTGCTCACCGCCGAGCCCGGCGGCGCCCTCGCCGTCCAGCGCGACGGCCAGACGACCCTCGTCCCGCCGGGCGAGGGCGTGGCGGGCTGGGTCGCGCAGCACGGCAAGCCCGCCTTCATCCCCGACACCCGCAACGACCTGCGCTATCGGCCCCGCGCCGAGCGTCCGGTCGAGGCACGCAGCGTGGCGGCGGTGCCCCTGTTCATCGGCACCGAGCTGTGCGGCGTCCTGGAGGCGGTCACCGGGCCCGACTCGCTAGCGCTCACCGCCGAGTCGCTCGAGGCTCTGCTCTGGCTCGCGCCGCACGTGGCGCTGGCGGTGAAGAACGCCCGGACCAACGCCGAGCTCCTCCGCTCCCACGAGGCCATCCGCCGCGCCAACGAGGAGCTCGAGCGCAAGATCGTCGAGCGCACCGAGCAGATCGGCCGGGCCAAGCGCGAGTGGGAGAAGACATTCGACGCCATCAGCGAGCCGCTCTTCCTCATCGACGGCTTCGCCATCCGCCGCGCCAACACCGCGCTCTCGACCCTCTCCGGCACGCCCATCCGCCAGGTCATCGGCCAGCCCTGCTACCAGGTGCTCGCCGGGCGCACCTCGCCGTGCGTCGGCTGCCCGCTGGTGGCCCACGCCACGAGCGGCGAGGTGACCATGCGCGGCCGGCTGTACCGCGGCGCCTTCTTCCCCCTCGACGACGGCGGCGTGGTCGCGCACTACCGCGACGTCACCGACTCGCGCCGGCTCGAGGACCAGCTCCGCGAGAGCCAGCGCATGGCCTCGGTGGGCCAGCTCGCGGCCGGCGCGGCCCACGAGATCAACAACCCGCTGGGCTTCCTCATCAGCAACCTGAACACGCTGGAGGGCTACTTCGACGAGATCCGTCGGACGCTGGCGCAGGTGAGCGCGCTGCAGACCCTGGTCCAGTCCGGCCAGGCGGAGCGGGCGCTGGACGTGCTGCGGGGCCCGGACCTGGTGCAGGGGCTGCTGTACGAGGCGCTGGAGGACGCCCCGGCCATCATCCGCGAGTCGCGCGACGGCGGGCGCCGGGTCCACGAGATCGTCAAGGCGCTCAAGGAACTCTCGGCCATCGACACCACGGACCGCCGCACCGCCGAGGACCCGTGGACCATGGTGGAGCGCGCGGCGAAGCGCGCCGGCCTGCCCCCTGGCCGCATCACCGAGGCGGAGCGGACGAAGGTGCAGGTCCTGGTCGAGCCTCTGCAGCTCGAGATCGCCCTGGCGAACATCCTGCGCAACGCGATGCAGGCCTCGGACGACGACACCCCGGTGCAGATCGGCGTGGGGCGCGAGGGCGACTGGGCGGTGATCTCCATCTCGGACTCGGGCGTGGGCATGACCCCCGAGGTCCGCGGCCGTGTCTTCGACCCGTTCTTCACCACCCGCGGCGTGGGCGGCGGCCTCGGCCTTGGCCTCACCGCGGCGTACGGCATCGTCACCCGGCACGGCGGCTCCATCTCCCTCGAGAGCGAGCCGGGGATGGGCACGCAGGTGCTCATCCGGCTCCCGGCGGTCCCTGCGGCTCCGTGACGAGCGATTGCGAATTCCGTGGGCCGGCGGCTGAAGCCGCGCCCTGAGGTTCCGACGTACGACCGCAGGGCCCCAGGTGACCGGCGCTACAGGTCTGTGCTAGCTTGCGCCGCTTCTGAGGGGACGCCATGCATCAACCGCCCCGGCTTCTGCTTGCCTCCGGCCGCGCTGGGCTGCTCTCCCGGCTGCGCGCGGCGCTCTCCGGCTTCTCGCTGCACGAGGCCGCAGACCTGCCGACGGTCCTGGCCCGGACCCGCGCCTCTGTTCCCGACGCCCTGGTGCTGGACCTGGACCTCGCGCTCGGCGGGAGCACCGACCTGCTCCGGGTCCTGGAGGCCTGTGGCCGGGGCGAGGCTGCGCTCCCGGTCTGCGCGGTGGGGGGCACGCGTCCCAGTCTCGAGGCGCTCCGGGCGGGGGCCTCGGAGGCGCTGGCCGAGGACTTCGACCCGGACGAGCTGCGGGCGCGGGTCGAGGTGCTGCTGCGAAGGAAGGCCGCCGCCGAGAGCCTGCTCGAGCGCGCCGCGGAGCTGGAGCGCCAGGCCGTCACCGACGCGCTCACTGGCCTCGGGAACCGCCGGCAGTTCGACGCCCGCCTCCGCGACGAGTTCCGCCGCGCCGACCGCTACCGCGACCCGCTGGCCCTGCTCCTGGTCGACCTCGACCACTTCAAGACCCTGAACGATCGCTTCGGGCACCCGGTGGGCGACGAGGTGCTGCGCGAGGTGGCCGGCGTGCTCGGGGGCTGCGTGCGCGGCATCGACATCGTCTGCCGGTACGGCGGCGAGGAGTTCGCCCTCATCCTTCCCAACACGAGCCTGCCAGGCGCCTCCGCCGTAGCGCGTCGGGCCCTGTTGGCGCTCCGCTCTCTCCGGCTCGGCCAGCTCGGGGTGGACGCGACCATCACCGGTTCGGTGGGGGTCGCCGTCTTCCCAGCCGAGGGCGTCCGCTCGGAGGCAGACCTCCTGCGGACAGCCGACTCCGCGCTCTATGAGGCCAAGAGGACTGGGAGAAACCGGGTCTGCACTGCGTCGGGAGACGACCTCTTCGTCCCGGTTGTCACGCCCCGGGGGTTCCCCGTCCACGCCTGAGCCTGGGGTTCCCAACCGCCCCAGGGGTCTATTCACCCCACCTCAACCTCGCGTAATCTGTGCAGGTCTTCGACTCCAGGTCGGAAGGGACCCACGCAGGGGGGCGGGGTGTTTTCTGGGGGTGTAGAAAAACCCGCGACATTTCAAGTGCTTGAGATGAGGCGGGCATGCCTGATGTGGGCGGCACCCGGGATGCACAGGGCACGGGCGACGCCGGAGGAGTTCTGTCCTTGAACGCATCGCTCCAACCACAGGAGACGGGCCAGGTGGAGACTGCCGCCCGGACCCTGCTCATCGTCGATGACGAGGAGAGCGTCCTGCGGGCGCTCAAGCGCGCACTGCGCCGGCAGGGCTGGAACCTGGAGACGGCGGCCAACGGCGAGGAGGGCCTCACGGTCCTCGAGCGGGCCACGGTCCAGGTGGTGGTCAGTGATTACAAGATGCCGGGGATGACCGGGGTCGAGTTCTTGCGCGCAGTGAAGGAGCGCTACCCCGCGACCCAGCGCATCATGCTGACCGGCTACGCCGACCAGCAGGCGATCGAAGAGGCGATCAACCGCAGCGAGGTCTTCCGCTTCATCGCCAAGCCCTGGGACGACCAGCAGCTGCAGCTCACCATCGCCTCGGCGTTCGAGCAGTACGACCTGCACGAGGAGAACCGGCGGCTGCTCAAGCTGACGCTGGAGCAGAACGAGGCCCTCACCAAGCTCGCCCACTCCCTGGAGATCAAGGTGGCCGAGCGCACGGCGCTCCTGGCCCGGGCCAAAGACGAGTGGGAGCTCACCTTCGACGCCATCGAGCGGCCCATCGCCATCCTGCAGCGGGACCTGTCGGTGGTCCGCGGCAACAAGGCCTACGCCCAGATGTCCGGACGCTCGCTGAAGGAGCTGGCCGGCCACAAGTGCCACGAGCTGCTCTTCCAGTCGGACGCGCCCTGCGGCGGCTGCCCGGTGGGGCGCGGGGAGCGGCCCTACGACACGGTGGAACTCCTGACCAATGACCGCAGCTTCCAGATGACCAGCTTCGACGCGGGGCCCATGGGCGACCGGGTCATCTGCGTCTACCGCGAGACCACCGAGGAGCACACCCTCACGCGGCGCCTCCTGCAGACCGAGAAGCTGGCGGCGGTGGGGCAGCTCGCCGCGGGCGTGGCCCACGAGATCAATAACCCGCTGGGCGGCATCCTGGCCTTCACCCAGCTCATGCTGCGCGACCCCGGCCGCCCCGACGGCGACCTGGAGACGCTGCGGGACATCGAGCACGCGGCGCTGCGCTGCAAGCGCATCGTGGAGAGCCTGCTCAAGTTCAGCCGCCGCGCCCCGTCGGGGAAGATGGTCTTCGACGTGAACAAGGCGGTGGAGGACGCGGTGGTGCTCTTCCGCCCGCAGCTCAAGAGCAAGCCCAAGGCGCAGTTCAAGACCGAGATCCACCCTGTCGCGCTGCAGGTGGAGGGCGACGCCAACCAGGTCGAGCAGGTGGTGCTGAACCTGCTGGTGAACGCGCTGCAGGCGCTGAAGAACGGCGAGGGGACGGTGGGCCTGCGCACCCGCCCCGCCGACGACATGGTCGAGATCCGCATCGAGGACGACGGCGTGGGGATAGCCCCGGAGAACCGCGGGCGGGTCTTCGAGCCGGCGTTCACCACCAAGCCCCCGGGCGAGGGGACGGGCTTCGGGCTGGCCATCAGCTGGTCCATCGCCGAGAGCCACGGCGGGAGCATCGAGGTGGAGTCGGAGCCGGGCAAGGGCAGCGCCTTCACGTTCAAGCTGCCGCTCAAGACGAGCCGATAGCCGCAGCAACCCGAGGAGAGTCCCATGGAGAAGGCCGAGAGCAACCCCGTCCAGCGCGAGCGCAAGCCCCGAGTCCTGGTGGTGGACGACGACCGCGTGGTGGTGAAGGCCGTCGGCGAGATCCTCCGGCGCGCGGGGTGCGACGTGGTGGCCATCGAGGACAGCGTCGAGGGCCTGGCCGCGGCCATCGAGCCCGGGTTCGACGTGGCGATGCTGGACATCAAGATGCCCAACGTCACCGGCATGGACATCCTCAAGGAGATGAAGGCCAAGCGGCCCGAGGTGGAGGTGGTGATGATGACCGCCTTCGCCACCGTCGAGACCGCCGTGGCCGCGGTGAAGGCCGGCGCGTACGACTACCTGACCAAGCCGTTCGAGAACATCGACGACGTGGTCCTCACGGTGATGAAGGCGTTCGAGCGCAAGGCCCTGCTCGACCGCAACCGGCAGCTGGAAGGCATGCTGGACGTGCGGGACCGCTTCGAGGGGCTCATCGGCCAGGGGCCGAAGATGCAGGCGGTCTTCCGGCTCATCGAGGGCGTGGCCTACTCCTCGGCGACGGTGCTGGTGATGGGCGAGAGCGGCACCGGCAAGGAGCTGGCCGCTCGCGCGCTGCACTACAAGAGCCCGCGGCGCGACAAGCCCTTCATCGCGGTGAACTGCTCGGCGCTGACCGAGACCCTGCTGGAGAGCGAGCTCTTCGGCCACGTGCGCGGCGCCTTCACCGGCGCGGTGGTGAACAAGAAGGGGCTCTTCGAGGCGGCCGACGGCGGCACGCTCTTCCTCGACGAGATCGGCGACATCCCGCCCTCCACCCAGGTGCGCCTGCTGCGCGCGCTGCAGGAGGGCGAGATCAAGCGGGTGGGCTCCAACGACACCATCAAGGTGGACGTGCGGGTCATCGCCGCGACCAACCGCGACCTCAGCCGGCTGATGGCCGAGGCCCGCTTCCGCGAGGACCTCTACTACCGGCTCAACGTCATCTCCATCCACCTCCCGCCGCTGCGCGAGCGGCCCGAGGACATCCCGCTCCTGGTGCACCACTTCCTCACCAAGTACGGCACCAAGACCGGCAAGCAGCTCACCCGGGTGGAGCCGGGGGCGATGGAGGCGCTCACCACGCACCGCTGGAGCGGCAACGTCCGCGAGCTGGAGAACGTGGTGGAGCGCGCGGTGGTGCTGGCGCAGGGCACCCTGCTCACCGCCACCGACCTCCCGCCTGGGTTTGGCGCGTCCCGTTCGGGCGCTGAGATCGGCACGGCGACGCTGGCCCACCTGCCGTACGCCCAGGCGAAGAAGCTGGCGCTCCGGGCGTTCGAGCGCCGGTACCTCTCGGCGGTGCTGCAGCGGTGCAACGGCAACATCTCCAGCGCCGCGCGCGCCGCTGGCGTCGATCGCTCGAATTTCCGTCGCCTGCTCAAGCAGTACGACGTGGAGCGCGATGGCGCGGCGGTGAACGACGAGGGCACCGACGAGGCCGTCGCCTGATTTCGACCCCACCCACGGGATGGTGGCGACCCACCAGAAAAGTCAGTCGTCGCCGCGCAACGCGTTGAAATTCCGAGGTCCGTGCCGAGGCACGCCCCTTGCTCCGTCGGTCGGTAGAGCGAGGGTGATAAATGCGACACGACCCTTCGGAATCCCTCATCGGAAAGAGCGCGGCCATGGAGCGGCTGCGCATCTTGGTTCCCCGCATCGCCGCCTCGGACTCCGGGGTGCTCATCATCGGGGAGGCAGGCAGCGGGCGTGAGCACGTGGCGCGGCTGCTCCACGAGCACGGCCCGCGCGTCGCCGGCCGCTTCGGCGTGGTGGGGTGCCCGGGGTACTCGACCTCGGATGAGTTCGACGAGCTGTTTGGCGGCGAGGGGCAGCCGGGGATGCTCGAGGCGTGCGCGGGCGGGACGCTCTACCTCGCGGCCATCGACGAGCTGCCCGGGGCCATCCAGAGCAAGCTCGCGCGCTTCGTGTAGGACGCCTCGTACGGGACCGTGGCCGCGCCGCGCCTGGTGGCCTCTGCCCGGCACGACCTGGGCAGGCTGGTGGCCATGGGACGCTTCCGCGGCGACCTCTTCTACCGGCTCTCGGTGGTGACGGTGCGGCTCCCGCCACTGCGCGACCGCCGCGAGGACATCCCCGCGCTCGCGCTGCACTTCCTGCAGGAGGCCGCGGCCTCGCTGGGCAAGCGGTTCACTGGCATCAGCGACGCGGCGCTCGAGGCGCTCCAGGCCCACCGCTGGCACGGCAACCTGGCAGAGCTGGCTGCGGCCATCCAGCGCGCGGCCATCATCGAGACGGGCGAGGTGCTCACGCCCGGCTCGCTGCCCCCGAGCGTCGTGGCGGGGCAACGGATGGCGGCCACGGGGTAGGCCGCGCGTAGCTG
>CAZAIE010000125.1:0-11387 GCA_964485035.1 uncultured Myxococcaceae bacterium
TGGGCGAAGTCCCGGTGGAGTGGCACAAGACCGCCGAGGTGCTCAAGTCGCGGCCGGGCGCGGTGATCACCGAGGAGATCCCCAACGACGTCGAGGGGGTCTTCCCCATCTTCCACTGCTCCCAGGAGATCCCCTGCAACCCGTGCACGTCGATCTGCCCGAACCACTCCATCGTCATCGAGGGTGACGACATCCTCGGGCTGCCCACCTTCGTCCCCTCCGAGGGCTGCGCCGGGTGCGAGAAGTGCGTGGCCGTGTGCCCGGGCCTCGCCATCACCCTGGTCGACTACCGCAAGCAGCAGGACGGCCGGGTGCTGGTGACCGTGCCCTACGAGTTCCCCGAGACCCGGCTCGCGGAGGGCAGCACCGTCACCGTGCTCGACACGCTCGGGGCGGTGCTGGGCAACGTCACGGTGGAGAAGGTGCGCGCCCCCAAGTTCGCCGACCATGCTGCGCTGGTGAAGGTCCGCGCCCCGCAGGACATCGCCAAGAAGATCGCCGGCATCCGCGTCCAGGAGCCGTTCGCCACGAGGCCTGCTGAAGACGCGCTGGCGACGCCGGTGGGCGACGACGAGATCGTCTGCCGCTGCGAGCGCGTCACCGCCGGGACCGTCCGCGCGCTCATCCGTGCCGGGACCCGCGACCTGAACCAGCTCAAGGCGGCCACGCGGTGCGGGATGGGCGCATGCGGGGGCAAGACCTGTCCCAGCCTCATCAAGCGCATCTTCCGCGAGGAGGGCGTGCCCGCCCCGCAGATCACCGAGCTGACGCAGCGGCCGGTCTTCATGGAGGTGCCGCTGGGCGCCTTCGCCGGCGTGGCCGCGGAGGAGCAGCCCCAGCCCGAGGCGCCGAAGGCCAAGCCCGGCGCGTTCACCGGAGGCCTGTGATGAGCACCGCCGTCTACGACGCCATCGTGGTGGGAGCGGGCAGCGTGGGCATGCCCGCCGCGATGTCCATGGCCGAGCAGGGCCTGAAGGTCCTGTGCTTGGACCAGTTCCCCAGCCCGGGCCAGGGAAGCAACAAGGCCGCCATCGGCGGCATCCGCGCCACGCACTCCAGCCCCGCGAAGATCCGCCTGTGCCTGGACTCGCTGAAGACCTTCTCGACCTGGGAGCACTCCCACGGCGACGAGATCGAGTGGCGGCAGTGCGGGTACCTCTTCGTCGCCTACCGGCCCGAGGAGGAGCAGACCCTCAAGGACCTCTTGGTGGTGCAGAAGAAGTACGGGCTGGACATCGACTGGCTCGACCGCGACGCGGTGGTCGAGCTGGTGCCCGGCATCGTGCGCGAGGGCCTGCTCGGCGGCACCTACTCGCCCGGGGACGGCTCCGCCTCGCCCATGCTCAGCTGCCTCGCCTTCCACCGGCGCGCGGTGAAGCTGGGCGTGGACTGCAGGTTCGGCGAGCGCGTCACCGCCATCATCCGCCGCAAGGGCGAGGTGGTGGGCGTGCGCACCGACAAGGGCGGCTACGCCACCAGCACGGTGATCAACGCGGCGGGTCCCTGGGCGCGGCAGCTCGCGCAGGCGGGCGGCCTGGACGTCGCGGTGCAGCCGGACTGCCACGAGGCGGGCATCACCGAGCCCGTGGCGCCGTTCCTGAAGCCGATGGTGGTGGACCTGCGGCCGGCCCCCGGCTCCCGGAACTACTACTTCTACCAACACAAGCCCGGGCAGGTGATCTTCTGCATCACGCCCGAGCCCGGCATCCTCGGCTCGGACCGCCGCGAGACCAGCGCGTTCCTCCCCATGATCGCCCGGCGGATGGTGGGGCTCATGCCCCAGCTCGCGAACCTGAAGGTGCGCCGCACCTGGCGCGGCCTCTACCCCATGACCCCCGATGGTTCGCCCATCGTGGGCCGCTCCGAGACGCTCAAGGGCTACGTGGACGCGGTGGGCATGTGCGGCCAGGGCTACATGCTCGGGCCGGGGGTGGGGGCGCTGGTCGCGCGGGTGGTGACCGGGAAGCTGCAGGAGGGCGACGCGGTGTCGCTCGCCGAGCTGAGCCCCAAGCGCGCGTTCGGCGGCGCCGAGGCGCTGAAGTAGCGAGGGGCCGGGTCACTTTCTGGCCTGAGGGCGCACGGCGTAGAGGTCCTCGAGCGTGTGCCAGCGCCCCGATAGCGGCTTGCGACCGGGTCGCTTGTGGACGAAGTACCGCCGGCTGAGCGTGGCGTTGCACGGGTTGGGGAAGGCAAGGACCTTGGCCTCCAGCTCCGCCACGAGACCCGGGACCGACGACACGCTCCCCCACTTGCACTCTCCCAGCTCGATCCACCCGTCGTCCCGGACGCCCACCACGTCAATCTGCACGGCGCGGTCCCAGTACTCGCCGGACTCGAGGCCGGCGGCGACCCCCTCCGCCCCCAGGAGCCAGGGCAGGGCCTCGCGGCAGAGCCGCTCAAAGCATCCCCCGAAGTACGAGTCGAGCTCGGGCTCGATCAGCTCGCGCCACGCACGGGCCGGACCGTGCTGCCGGACGAAGCTCTTGTGGGGGAACACGAACCGGAACCAGAAGCGCAGCAGCGGGTCCTCGAGCGCGAAGCGCACGTGGCGCGGAGGGGCCGCCTGGCCCGTCAGCGGTCGCCTTCGGGCCACATAGCCGAGCTGGACCAGCTGCTCGAGGTAGTAGTGCAGGCTCCGCTCCGGCAGCCCGCTCGCCGCGGCGATCGCGCGGGGCGTCGAGTGACCAGCGGCCACCGCGCCGAGCACCGCGTGGTAGCTGGAGACGTCGCGGAGTTCCTCGCGGAGCAGGAACTCCGGCTCGTTGAAGAGCGGACCGAACTCGGTGAGCAGCTGGGACTGGACGTTGGCTGCGAAGGAGCGGGCAGGGTCGAACGAACGCAGGTACTGCGGCACGCCTCCGACCACGAAGCGGGCGGCGGCGCGCTGGGCCAGCGACCATCCAGGGTGGAAGTCTGCCGCCTCGAGATATCCGAACGGCTGCAGATGGATCTGCGAGGTGCGCCGGCCGAACAAGGGGCTCTGCTTCCCCAGCACCTCCCGCTCCATGAAGCCGACGTACGACCCGCAGAGGATCACCATCACCCTTCCCGAGCGACGCCAGCGCCGGTCCCACAGCTCCTGGAGCACCGAGGGCAGCTCCGGGCTGGCGCCCACGGTCCACTGGAACTCGTCGAAGGCGAGCGCCAGCTTCCTGCCCGGACGGGTCCGCTCCTCGACCAGCTCGAGAGCACGTCGCCAGCCATCGACGGGCTGGGTCGCGAGGAGGGGTTCGCCGAGGACCCTGGCGGCCTCCTGGAGGAACTCGCGGATCTGGAGGCCAGCAGGGGCGACCTTGCCGACGTGGTAGACCCCGGGCGCCTTCTCGAGGAACCGGAGGATCAGCTCGGACTTCCCGATGCGCCGACGCCCGTACACGGGTATCAGCGCGCTTCCGACGTCCTGCCACGACGTCTCGAGCAACGCCAGCTCGGCCTTCCGCCCCAGGAAACCAGTGGTGCCGTCCATGGACGAACGGTCGTCTGTCGAGGCGCGACTTGTCAAGTCGCGACTTGACAAGTCTTGACTTGGCAAGTCTGGACTTGGCAACTCGCCGGGAGCCCTACCGCACCGCGACGCGGTACCTGGCTCCGCGCGTGCGCCCCACCACCTCGACCTCGCCACGCTCCAGCAGCGGCGCGAGCGCAGCCTTCCAGGCGGACTCCGGGAGTCCCGCGCGGCCCAGCGCCTCGGCCTTGGTGAGCGCGTGCGGCGCCGCCTGCAGACAGGCGAGGAGCGCTGCCGAAGGCTCGACCGGCGCTGGGCGGGTGCGGCCGAAGAGGTCGCCCGTGGTCCCCCGCGGCGCGGCTGGTACGGAGGCAGGCATCGGGGCCGGCGCCGCAGCGGCCCGGGTCGCCCCCTGGGCCTCCGCCTCCGCCCGCTCGTGGTTCAGCGTCCCCAACCGCGAGACCACCTCGGCGCGCGCCGCGTCCGAGAGCCCGAAGCGCTGGCCCGCGTCGGTCGCATGGAACCCGTGCCCGGGCCGGACGTCCTCCCAGCCGTAGGCCGCGAGGACCGCCACGTCCAGGGCACGGTGCAGCTCGCGCAGCCTTTGGAGCTCTTCGCCCTGCTCCTTGGAATCGTGCAGCCGGTTGTAGAGCCGCGTCAGGCCGACCTGCTCGCGCACCATCGTCGCGGCGCGGGCTTCGTAGAGCTCCCGGGCCGCGCGGGCCAGCGGCGACCCGCCACCCTGCTCGCGCGGGAGCGGGAACGTCTCGAAGGCGTCGGAGGGCGAGTAGTTCAGCGAGCGGCCCAGCGTCGAGGACCAGACCCGCACGAACGCCTCGTGGACCTGCGACTGCAGCACCCCGAAGAAGGCGTCGTCGTCCCGCGCGAACACCGCGAGCTTGTGCGAGCAGGCGACGTGCGTGGGCAGCCAGGCGAAGACGAGGTGGGTGGTCACCTTCGAGCAGACCAGCACGCGGCGCAGCCGAGGCAGCGCCCGGCGCAGCTCTGGCCGGGTGCAGAAGAAGCGCCACCACGGCGCGCGCCCCACCTGCCCCTCCTTCGTCGCGCGCTCGGGCCGCACCTTCGCCTCGACGATGGCGAGCAGCTCCGGCCACCTCGCCGCCTCCTCGAGGCTCTCCTCGCCGAAGTCGATGACGTAGCGCCGCCCCTCGTGGGTGGGGCTGTCGTTGACCTCTTCCCCGCCGAGGTAGGGCCGGATGCGCTCGGCGTGGCGCGGGTCGGCGGCCAGGAGCTCGTCGCGACGGGCGAGCGGCGTGGCCTTGGGGTCGGCGTCGTCGAAGAGGAAGCCCTGGCCGTAGATCTTGAAGCCCTCGTGCGAGAGCCCGCGGTTCGCCGCCAGCCGCTGCGGCCTGACGGACCGGTCGGCGTCGTCCAGCAGCGCCGAGATCGCCGGGACGGACGCGCCGTCCAGCTCGCACCGCCAGGGTCCGCCCCCCTTCGCGAGGTGGACGAGGTGCACCCAGACGGAGGCGACGCCGGGCCAGGGCACGGTGCGCCGCGCGGCGTACGCCGTCGCCCCGTGCGCGAGCAGCCACTCCAGCCCGCCGGCGCGCGAGTCGCCCTTGGAGATGGCGTTGGTGGTCACGTAGCCGAGCGTGCCCGGCTCGCGGACGAGCCCATAGGCCCGGCGCAGGAAGTAGACGACCAGGTCGGCGCGGTTGCCTGCTCCCGGGAACAGGCGCTTGAGGCACTCGGAGTAGCCGGCGCCCAGCACCGTGGAGATGCGGGTGCCGCCGAGGAAGGGCGGGTTGCCGAGACAGGCGTCGAAGCCCGGCTCCGCCCGCAGGAACACCTCGGGGAACTCCAGCGGCCAGTGCAGCGGGCGCGCCTCGCCCAGGAGGAGCCGCGCGAGCTCCGCCAGCTCCCCGAGCCGCCCCTCGTCCGACAGGCCGTGGCGGGCGCGCTCGCGGTCGCGGGGCTCGCCTCGCAGCTCAAGCCCCACCAGCAGATCCGCGACCAGCCGCAGCCGCGCGAAGGCCGCCTGCGCCTCGGGCCCCGAGGGGTCGGCGAGGCGCGCGCCGAGCGCCCGCGCGATCCACGCTCCGACGACGGGACCCACCACGGGGTCCGACGGAGCGCTCTCGGCGAGGGAGAAGCGCTCGAGCTGCGCAAGCGAGCGCACGCCCAGCAGCGAGTCCCCGACCCGGAGCGCGTACGCGAGCGAGCCCAGGCCACCGGTCAGGAGCCCGAGCGACTGGCGCGCCATCTCCACCGCGGTCGCGTTGGTGTCCACTCCGAAGAGGCACCGCTCCGCGACGAGCCGCAGCGCGAGCGCGCGCCGGTCCCGGATGGCGTCCGGCGACGCCCGCAGCGCGCCGTCGGGCCCCGGGGCGAGCTGCGCTCCAGCCTCCCGCTCACCCGCCTCCCAGGACTCCAGCAGGCGGTCGGCGAGGTAGCGGCAGGCCTGGACGAGGAACGCGCCCGAGCCCATGGCCAGGTCGCACAGGCGCAACGAGAGGAGCAGAGGGACCGGTCGGAGCGTCCACGCCTCGCGCGGCGCGCCCCGCGCCGGACCGTCGTAGACCAGAGGCTCGAGCGCGGCCCGGACCACCTCCTCGCTGAGTGCGGGTGGCGTGTAGTGCGTACCGGTGTCGCGGCGGTGGCCGGTGGACTCGAGGACGAGCCTCCCGTCGGCGTCGCGGCCCGCGGTCTGGTCGAGCAAGCTCTCGTAGAGGTGGCCCAGGTGCTCCACCTCGAGCGCTGCGTAGCCGGGGGCGTCCCCCTCGAGCAGCGCGTCGATCAGCTTCGCGCACGTCCCCTCGTCGAGGGCCGCTCGGTCGAGGAAGGGGAAGCGTGCCGGGTCGAACAGCGCGGTGCCCTGGGCCGCGTGCGCCTCTTGGAAGAGCAGGAGCAGGCGCGGCCAGGCCGCACCCCGTCGCAGGACCGGGAGTCCGCGTCCGTCGGCGCAGAGGAGCACCACCAGCCGCATCACCACGAAGACCGCGGCGTCGTACGCCTCCGACGCGGCCACGTCGCGGAGCAGCGCCCCGGCACTGGCGCGATCCTCGCGGTCCAGCGCGTCGAGCAGCACTCCCACCGCGCGGTGGACACGCGCCGAGAGCCGGGCGGAGGTCTGCTGCTGAACCGAGGCGGTCGCCTCGACGCGGCGCAGCCATTGGAGGTGGGCGGGGGAAGAGGCCATGCAGCGCGCACTCATATTCCAACTCGTGGCCGCTGGCCTGCCCCACGTGGGCGAGCCGTGGGGCGAGGTGGCGGCGTGATACCTTCGAGGCCCACGGTCGGACTTCCGGAGGTAGTACCCATGCGCGCTGCCCGCGGCCTTCTCCCCTCTGCACTCCTCGCTCTCGCCCTCGTGGCCTGCAGCGGCAAGGACGTCCCCCCGGGCGTCGACGGCGGCGGATCCGCTCCCGACGCCGGTGGCGCCGCTGACGTCGGAACCGGGACCCCGGACACCGGCGCTCCGGCGGGGAACCGCTACGCGGGCTCGGCCTCGCACGGCGACCTGGTGACCTTCGACGTGGACACCACGGCCCGCAAGTACACCGTCCACAACGAGACCACGCAGAAGGACGAGTCGGGCAGCTACACCGTGCTCTCCAACGACCTGTCCGGGGTCTACAAGATCACGCAGGGCACCAACGCCTTCTACGCGGTCGAGCTCAACGACCTGGTGATCGCCGCGAACTTCCCCACCGGCAACCCCGAGAACTCCATCTCCTTCGGCGTGACCTCCGAGCCCGACAACGCGGGATGGAAGGACCACGTGGCCGGCAACTACGTCTACATCTCCATCTCCAAGACCGCCGTGAACGGCAGCACCGACAACAAGGAGTGGGGCGTCATCTCGGTCGACGCCGCAGGCACCTTCAAGGTGCGCACGCTGGCCACCGGCGGCCAGGGCAAGCTCCCCGCGGTCGCGCCCGAGGACTTCACGCCCGCGATGCTGCCCACCACCGACCCGGACCTCACCGGCAGCTGGGCAGAGGCCGCCGGGCACCCGGAGCGGCTCGCCCTGACGTTCACTCAGGTCCCTGGCGTCACCTTCACCGGCTTCGCCTTCGCCGACGCGCAGAAGGGCGCCCTGATCATCGACATGGGGACGGGCAACGGCTTCCTGCTGGCCTTCAAGGTCATGCCCGGCACCACCCGCGCGAACACCACCGGCGAGTACAAGTTCATCAACGTGTGGAACGACGCCGGCGGCACTGGCCGCAGCGCGGGCAAGGCCGTGGTCCCCGCCACGGGCGACGGCTCGTTCGCGCACCTCGACGAGAACGACCAGGTCTCGTCCGGCGCGCTCCAGGGCATCACCCAGTGCCCGAACCTGCCGAACATGTTCTACGCCACGACCCAGGAGACCGGCCCGGGCGGCACGGTCCACGAGAAGATCTACTGGGTGGTCGGCGGCCCGTTCTTCATGTCCTTCGGGTTCCGCACCGACACCGGCTTCGCCTTCGCCAGCTACGCGGTGGGCGCCAAGCTGAACTGAGCCAGACTCTCCACGGAGCTCGGGGCAGCGCTTCGCCCCGGGTTCCAGGGCTGCCCACGGTGCGCACGTCTCTGCTCTGCGCCGCGCTGGTCCTCGTGGCGGTCCCAGCCCACGCCGGTGCGCCCCCGCGGCCGCCGGTTCACGCCGAGTCCATCACGGCCGCGGGTGCACGCTTCGACCTCGTCACCGTGGACCCGCGGCGCGCGACGCTGCGGCTGTACTGGCGCGACGAGCAGGGCCGCCCCTTCGGTGACTTCGCCTCGCTGGCGGAGCACCTGCGCGCCCGGGGCGAGGAGCTGGTCGCGGCCACCAACGCCGGCATCTTCGAGCCGGGCCAGGTCCCCACGAGCGTCCACGTCGAGCGCGGGCGCGTGCTCCAGCCGCTGAACCTCGCCGAGGGCGACGGCAACTTCTACCTCAAGCCCAACGGGGTCTTCTTCCTCGACGGCTCCGGGCCGCACCTCGTCGAGTCCTCGCGCTTCCCCCTGGCGCGCGATGTCCGCGAGGCCACCCAGTCCGGGCCGCTGCTCCTCGACGAGGGGCGACTCCACCGCTCCGTCTCCCCAAGGTCGAGCCACCGCAAGGTGCGCAACGCCGTGGGCGTGACCGCGGTCGGCGAGGTGCTGCTCATCGTGTCCCGGGAGGACGTGACCTTCTTCCAGGTGGCCAAGGCGCTGAAGTCGCGCGGCTGCCGGAGCGCGCTCTACCTCGACGGCGTCATCTCCGGGCTGTTCGCGCCGCAGCTCCCCGACGCACCGCCGGGGCGCGGTCCCTTCGCCGGGATCCTGGCAGTGACGCGCCCCGCTCGACCGGCACGCTGATCGGCGCGCTCACTTCACGCCGCGCCGCTCCGCGTCCGGCAGGTCCAGCGCCAGCGTCCCGCCCGGGTTCATCACGTTGTTGGGGTCGAAGTGGCGCTTCAGCGTCCGGAAGAGCGCGAGCTGCGCCGCGCCGAGCTGTCCCTCGAGCCACGGTGCGGTCATCTTCCCGATGCCGTGGTGATGGCTCATCGACGCGCCGTGCGCCTGGATGGCGTCGAGGATCCCCGCCTGGTACGCGCGGTAGTCCGCGAGCGAGTCCATCCGCGTGATGAAGATGAAGTACAGGTTGCAGCCCTGCGGATAGAAGTGGGACATGTGCGTCATGCAGAGGGTCTTCGGGCGCGAGTGGCAGAACCGCCGCACGCCTGCATGCACCGCCTCCAGGTTCGCCCAGGTCACCGTGCACTCGAGCGTGTCGGTCACCACCCCGTAGTCCTGCAGCGCGTCGCGCAGGTACGGGTCCTGGAAGCGCCCGTGCTCCCACTTCCGCGTGACGTAGCCGGTGGCGCTCATGCCGCCGTGGGCACGGCAGACCCTGGCCACCTTCCCCGCCACCAGCCTCGCGAAGTCGCGGTCACCCTCGGCGGTGCCGACCAGCAGGCAGCGCTCGCCCTGCTTGTAGCCCCGCAGGCGCATCAGCGTGTCGATGGGCGTGCCCTCGACGCCGTACAGCTTCAGCGCGACGTCCGTCTCCTCGGGGTCCGAGAGCCGGAAGACCCCAGGCATCCCGAACTCGCCCTGCAGCACCTCGCGGCAGGCGGCCTTGGCCTCGTCCCAGCTCCGGAAGATGAACGAGTAGCGCTGCGTGTTCTCCGGCTGGTAGCGCCGCACGCGCAGCGTCGCCGAGTAGAGGATCCCGAAGCAGCCCTCGCTGCCGATCATCACCTGGTCGGTGTCGGGGCCGGTGGCCGCCGCTGGATAGTCCTTGGTGACCAGGTCGCCGTTCGGGCACACGTAGTCCTGCGCCAGCACCATGTCCTCGATCTTCCCGTAGTAGGTCGAGCACTGGCCCGCACCGCGGGTCACCACCCAGCCGCCCACCGCGGTGAACTCGAAGCTCTGCGGGAGGTGGCCGCAGGTGTAGCGGTGCTTCGCGCCCAGCGTCCGCGGCGCGTCATTGAGCAGCCGCTCCAGGTCGGGCCCGGACATCCCCGCCTCGACGGTGATGGTCTGGTCCCCCTCGCTGAAGCGGACCACGCGCTTGAGGTGCGTGCGCAGATCCAGCGTGACGCCGCCCCGCACCGCTTCGAACCCGCGCGTGACCGAGGAGCCGCCGCCGTGCACGTACACCGCGATGCGCTGCGCGTTGCAGTAGTCGACGACGGCGCGCAGGTCGGCGCGGTCGCGCGGGCGCAGGACGAGGTCCGGCAGGTTCTCGACGATGCCCTCGCGCAGGCGCATCAGGTCGATCATCGTCTTGCCGTATGCGACGCGCAGCCGCGAGTAGACGTCCGCGTGCGCGTTCTCCGGCCCCACCAGCGCCGCGAGCGCAGCCCGGTGCTCGGGCGCGAGGCGGGAGGGGTGGCCCTCCTCCGGGACCAGGCCGAACCCCGAGGCTCGTGGCTCGCGGAAGTCCTCGTCGGTCATCCCGAAGGTGGACTTCATCAGCGCGTAGAGCCGCCGGTTGGGGTTCTTGAAGCGGGCGGGGTCGCCCCACTTGAAGAGCGAGCGGAAGGAGCGCTCGGGCGGTGGCTCGGTGATCCAGCGCGGCTCGAAGGTGTCGCGGGTGCTCATGCTCGTCCTCGTCGTTCCGGGTAGTTCACGATCTCACGGGTGTCTCGGTACAGCGGCCCCAACGCGCCATCCATGCGGCGGTACACGCGCGAGTACAGCTCGCGGTACACCGCCGACGCTGCGGGCCTCGGCTGGAACTCGTACTGGTACGCCTTCATCGCCGCGCTCGCTGCCGCGACCGAGCGGTGCAGGCCCAGCCCTGCCGCCACCGCCATCGCCGCGCCCAGCCCGCTGGTCTCGAAGGTCACGCCCCGCACCAGCGGCCGCTCGAGCACGTCCGCGGCGATCTGGCAGATCTCGTCGCTCTGGCTCGCCCCGCCCGAGACCGTCAGACGCGTGGTGCGGAAGCTCCCCCTCTCCTCGAGGGCCTCCAGCCCGTCACGCAGCCCGAAGGCCAGCCCCTCGATGATGGCGCGGTAGACGTGCGCGCGGGTGTGCACGTCGCCGAAGCCGATGAGCGCGCCCTTGGCGCTCGGGTTCTTCAGCCCGGGGCTCCAGTAGGGCTGCATCACCAGCCCCATCGCGCCCGGCGGCGTCGTGGCGAGCAGCTCGTCGAGCATGCGCTCGGGGACGAGGTTGCGGCGGCCCGCCTCGAGCACCTCCTCGTGGGCGAACTGCTTCTTGAACCAGGTGATCATCCAGTACCCGCGGAAGATCTCGACCTCCGGGTTGTACTGGCCCGGGACGAGCGCGGGGTACGCGGGCATGAACGAGAGCGGCTCGAAGTAGCGCGCGCTGGTGGTCTGCACGGTGGCCGTGGTCCCGAAGCTCAGCGACGCGAGCGAGGTGTCGAGCACGCCCATCCCCAGCGTCTCGCAGCCCTTGTCGCTGCCGCAGGCGATGACCGGCAGCCCAACCCGCAGCCCGGTGGCCGCCGCGGCGCTCGCGCTGAGCCGCCCCAGCGTCGTCCCTGGCG
>CAZAIE010000126.1:0-11379 GCA_964485035.1 uncultured Myxococcaceae bacterium
GGATCCTGCAGATGCACGCCAACAAGCGTGAGGACATCCAGGAGGTCTACGCGGGCGACATCGCGGCGGCCGTCGGCCTCAAGTTCACCATCACCGGCGAGACCCTCTGCGAGGAGGGTGCCCGCGCGGTGATCCTCGACAAGCTCGAGTTCCCCGAGCCTGTCATCTCCATCGCCATCGAGCCCAAGACCACCGCCGACCAGGACAAGCTGGGCGCCGCGATGGCCAAGCTCGCGGTGGAGGACCCTTCGTTCCGGGTCCGCACCGACGAGGAGACGGGACAGACGCTCATCAGCGGCATGGGCGAGCTGCACCTCGAGATCATCGTCGACCGCCTCTGCCGTGAGTGGAAGGTGGAGGCGAACGTCGGCAAGCCCCAGGTCTCCTACCGCGAGACGATCACCAAGACGGTGGAGATCGAGGGCAAGTACATCCGCCAGACCGGCGGGCGCGGCCAGTACGGTCACGTCTGGCTGCGGCTCGAGCCGCAGCAGCCGGGCAAGGGCTTCGAGTTCGTCGACGGCACCGTCGGCGGCTCCGTCCCGAGGGAGTACATCCCAGCAGTCGAGAAGGGTGTCGCCGAGGCCATGGAGAGCGGTGTGCTCTCGGGCTTCCCCGTGGTGGATGTGAAGGTCACGCTGTTCGACGGCTCGTTCCACGAGGTCGACTCCAACGAGATCGCCTTCAAGATCGCAGCGTCGATGGCGTTGAAGGAGGGCACGGAGAAGGCGGGTCCCGTGCTGCTCGAGCCGATCATGGCCACCGAGGTGGTCACCCCCGATCAGTTCATGGGAGACGTGATTGGCGATTTGAATAGCCGGCGGGGGCGGATTCTTGGTATGGAACCGCGCTCCGGTGCGCAGGTGGTCACTGCGCAGGTGCCGCTGGCGAGCATGTTCGGGTACGCGACCGACCTCCGGTCGCTGACCCAGGGAAGAGCGACCTACACGATGCAGTTCTCGCAGTACCAGCAGGTCCCGGGCGGGCTTGCCAGCGAGCTCGTCAAGAGGATGCGGGGCTGGTAGCGGAACGAAGGAAACAGAAACCAGAAGGACCCTAACCGGGAAGCAGGAAACAGAAGGAGCGAGGAAATGGCCAAGGAAAAGTTCGAACGCAAGAAGCCCCACGTCAACGTCGGCACGATCGGCCACGTCGACCACGGCAAGACCACGCTGACCGCGGCGATTACGTTCACCCAGGCCGCGAAGGGCATGGCGAAGGCGAAGGACTACGCGGACATCGCCAAGGGCGGTACGGTTCGCGACGACTCGAAGATCGTGACCATCGCGGTCGCGCACGTCGAGTACGAGTCCCCCAAGCGCCACTACGCCCACGTTGACTGCCCGGGTCACGCCGACTTCATCAAGAACATGATCACCGGCGCCGCGCAGATGGACGGCGCGATCCTGGTGGTGAACGCGGCGGAAGGCCCGATGCCGCAGACGAAGGAGCACGTGCTCCTCGCCCGCCAGGTCAGCGTCCCCGCGCTGGTCGTGTTCCTGAACAAGTGCGACCTCGTCGACGACACCGAGCTCCTCGACCTCGTCGAGCTCGAGGTCCGCGAGCTGCTCAGCAAGTACGACTTCCCGGGCGACAAGACCCCCGTCATCCGCGGGTCCGCGCTCAAGCCCATGCAGACCCAGGGCAAGGAAGGCACCGAGTGCATCGACAAGCTGCTCGAGGCGCTTGACAACTACATCCCCGAGCCTGCCCGTCTGCTCGACAAGCCCTTCCTCATGCCGGTCGAGGACGTGTTCTCCATCGAAGGCCGTGGCACCGTCGCCACCGGCCGCATCGAGCGCGGCAAGGTCCACGTCGGCGACAAGATCCAGGTCATCGGCCTGCGCGACATGCAGGAGTCGGTGGTCACCGGCGTCGAGATGTTCCGCAAGCTGCTCGACGAGGGCATGGCGGGCGATAACGTCGGCTGCCTGCTCCGCGGCCTGAAGCGCGAGGACATCGAGCGTGGCCAGGTGCTGGCCGCTCCGGGCTCGGTGAACCCGCACAAGAAGTTCAAGGCCGCCATCTACGTGCTCGGCAAGGACGAGGGTGGGCGCCACACGCCGTTCTTCAACGGCTACCGGCCCCAGTTCTACTTCCGCACCACCGACGTGACCGGCACGGTTCAGCTGCCCGCCGGCGTGGAGATGGTGATGCCGGGCGACAACGTGACGATCGAGGTCAGCCTCATCACTCCCATCGCGATGGAAGCGCAGCTGCGCTTCGCCATCCGTGAGGGTGGGCGGACCGTGGGATCGGGCGTGGTCGCCGAGATCCTGGAGTAACGACTCCATTCGGGGCCGCCCGGAACATGGGCGGCCCCGTCCTAATCGAGCCGGCTGCAGCATGAAAGCCGGCACCAGAAGCAGAAGCGGGTGGACTCCCGGGAGATCCGGGGACGCACCCGGCATCGAGGCGATTGATGGCAACCCAGAAGATCCGGATTCGGCTGAAGGCCTATGACCACAAGCTGCTCGACCAGTCGGCGGGCGAGATTGTGGAGACCGCCAAGCGCACTGGCGCGAAGGTGGCCGGGCCCATCCCGTTGCCCACGCGCATCAACAAGTTCACGGTGCTGCGCAGCCCTCACGGCGACAAGAAGAGCCGCGAGCAGTTCGAGATCCGCACGCACAAGCGCCTCCTCGACATTCTCGAGCCCACCCAGCAGACGCTGGACGCGCTGATGAAGCTCGACCTGTCGGCGGGCGTGGACGTCGAGATCAAGTCGTAAGGCGCTCGCGAGCCGAGCAAGAGGCGGTCATGGCAAAGTTCGACGTCTTCAACACGGACAGGAAGAAGGTCTCGGAGATCGAGCTTTCCGACGCGGTCTTCGCGGCGGAGCCGAACGAGCACCTCATCTACGAGGTCGCCAAGTTCCAGGCGATCAACCGGCGTTCGGGCACGGTGGCGGTGAAGAACACCTCCCTCGTCTCCGGCGGCGGCAAGAAGCCCTGGAAGCAGAAGCACACCGGGCGCGCGCGTCAGGGTTCGACCCGGGCGTCGCACTGGGTGGGCGGCGGCAAGGCGATGGGGCCCAAGCCCCGCGACTACACCTACCGGCCGCCGCGCGAAGTCCGCCGCGGCGCCCTCCGCGTGGCGCTCTCTCAGCGTGCACGCGACCAGAAGCTGCTCATTGTCGACAAGATCGAAGTGCGCGAGCAGGAGGGCAAGAAGCGCCTCTCCAAGACCGCCGCCACGATCCTCTCCGGCGGCCTGAAGCTCGAGTGCGCGCTGGTGATCGACGCCAAGGAGAACGTGAATCTCCACCGCGGCGCCCGGAACCTGGCGCACTTCGACGTGCTCGCCCCCGAGGGCCTGAACCTCGAGAGCGTGCTCAAGCACGACACGCTGGTCTTGACCGCGGACGCGGCCAAGAAGCTGGAAGGAGCCCTGGCCCCATGAATCTCACCGACGTCATCAAGGGCCCCATCGTCACCGAGAAGCTCGACCTGGCTCGCGAGGAGGCTCAGCAGTACGCCTTCGTCGTCGACCGCGCCGCCAACAAGGTGGAGATCGCCCAGGCCGTGGAGAAGCTCTTCAAGGTGAAGGTGGTGGCGGTGAAGACCTCCATCCACCGCGGCAAGAACAAGCGCGTGGGCCGGTCCATCGGCCAGCGCCCGAACTGGAAGCGGGCGATCGTGACCCTGAAGGAAGGTCAGTCGATCGACCTGTTCGAGACCGCCTAGCGAAGGCCCGAGGAACCAGCCATGCCTCTGAAGCAATACAAGCCGACCAGTGCAGGGCGCCGCCTGGCGACCGCTCACGACTTCGGCGAGATCTCCCGGCGCACGCCGGAGAAGAAGCTCACCGAGTCGCGCCGCAAGCACGGCGGCCGAAACAACCACGGCCACATCACCACCCGCCACGTCGGCGGCGGCCACAAGAAGCGCTACCGCATCATCGACTGGAAGCGCGAGAAGGAGGGCGTGCCCGCCAAGGTCGCCCACCTCGAGTACGACCCCAACCGGTCCGCTCGCCTCGCGCTCCTGCACTACGCGGACGGCGAGAAGCGCTACATCCTCGCTCCTGTCGGCGTGAACGTCGGCGACACCCTGGTCTCCGGTGAGGCCGCCGACATCCGTCCGGGCAACAACCTCCCGGTCAAGAACATCCCCCTCGGCACCGTCATCCACAACGTGGAGATGAAGCCGGGTCGTGGCGCCCAGATGATCCGCTCGGCGGGCAGCTGGGGCCAGCTGATGGCCAAGGAAGGCCGCTACGCGCAGATCCGCATGCCCTCCGGCGAGGTCCGCGAGGTCCTGCAGGAGTGCCGCGCGACGGTCGGCCAGGTCGGCAACATCGAGCACGAGATCCTCCGGCTCGGCAAGGCCGGTCGCATGCGCTGGCTGGGTGTCCGCCCGACGGTGCGTGGCCAGGCGATGAACCCCGTCGACCACCCACACGGTGGTGGCGAGGGCAAGTCCGGCCAGGGTAACCCGCACCCCGTGTCCCCCTGGGGCAAGAAGACCAAGGGCCTCAAGACGCGGAAGAACAAGCGGACCGACAAGTTCATCGTCACCGGGCGGCGGCGCGGCGTGCGCAGCCAGGCCCAGTAAGTTTTTGATTTGACGGCCGGCGCGCGTGATAGAACGCGCGCCGGCTCGAGCCAAGGGAAACGACATGGCGCGTTCGCTCAAGAAGGGGCCGTTCGCCGATAAGCATCTCGTCAAGAAGGTCGAGGAGATGACGAAGGCGAACGCCAAGGTCCGGACCATCAAGACGTGGAGCCGGCGCTCGACGATTCTCCCCGAGTTCCTGGGGTTCACGTTCCTCGTGCACAACGGCCGCAAGTTCGTTGCGGTGTTCGTGACCGAGAACATGGTGGGCCACAAGCTCGGTGAGTTCGCTCCCACCCGTACCTTCCACGGTCACTCCGGCGAGAAGAAGGTCAAGGTCGCCGCCGGCGCCCCCGCAGGGGCCCCTGGGGCTCCCGCTGCCGCCGCCCCCGCGGCGCCTGCCAAGTAAGAGAGGTCCACGATGCAGAGCCAAGCCCGACTTCGCTACCTGCGCATTGCGCCTCGCAAGGTGCGCATGCTCGCCGACCTCGTCCGCGGAAAGCCCGTGGGCCAGGCGCTGGCGATCCTCAAGTACACCCCGAAGGCCGCGTCGAAGCCCCTGGAGAAGCTGCTCCAGTCGGCCATCGCCAACGCCACGGACGTTTCCAAGGGCCAGGTGGACGTGGACAAGCTGTTCGTCCACACCCTCCACGTCGACCAGGGTCCCACCCTGCGCCGCTTCCTGACCCGCGCCATGGGCCGCGCCACGCGCATGAACAAGAAGACGACGCACGTCACCGTGGTCCTGGCGGACCGAAAGTAAGGAGAGAGCCTTGGGACAGAAAGTTCATCCGGTCGGATTCCGCCTCGGCGTCATCAAGAGCTGGGACTCCAAGTGGTACGAGGAGAAGAACTACGCGAAGTGGCTGCACGAGGACATCAAGATCCGCGAGTTCGTGAAGAAGTCCCTCGGCCACGCTGGCATCGCCAAGGTCGAGATCGAGCGGGCCGCCAGCAAGATCAAGGTCAACGTCCACACCGCGCGCCCCGGCATCGTCATCGGCAAGCGCGGCGCCGGCATCGAGACCGTGAAGAAGGACCTCCAGAAGCTCACGCAGAACGAGGTCTTCCTGAACATCGTCGAGGTCCGCAAGGCCGAGACCGACGCGCAGCTCGTGGCGGAGAACATCGCCACCCAGCTCGAGCGCCGCATCGCCTTCCGCCGCGCCATGAAGAAGGCCGTCCAGACGGCGCTCAAGTTCGGGGCCAAGGGCATCCGCGTCGCCTGCTCCGGTCGCCTCGGCGGCGCCGAGATGGCCCGCTACGAGTGGTACCGCGAGGGCCGCGTGCCCTTGCACACCCTCCGCGCGGACATCGACTTCGGCTACGCCATCGGCAAGACCACCTACGGCACCATCGGCGTCAAGGTGTGGATCTTCCGCGGTGAGGTGCTGCCGCGCGGCAAGGCTGCCCTCGCTGCCGCCACCAACAGCGCTTCGGCACCGCGCGCCTAGAGACTGATTCCGGGCGGCCCCGTGCCGCCTTCGGGAGCGAACCATGCTGCAACCCGCACGCACCAAATACCGCAAGATGATGAAGGGCCGGACCCGGGGGAAGGCGACCCGCGGCAACCGCCTCAACTTCGGCGACGTGGGCCTCATGGCCCTGGAGCCGGGGTGGCTGACCAGCCGCCAGATCGAGGCGGGTCGTGTCGCGCTGACCCGTCACGTGAAGCGCGGTGGGAAGCTGTGGATCCGCATCTTCCCGGACAAGCCCATCACCAAGAAGCCCGCCGAGACCCGTCAGGGTACCGGGAAGGGCTCTGTCGAGTACTACGTCGCCGTGGTGAAGCCCGGCCGCATCCTCTTCGAGATGCAGGGCGTCACCCCCGAGCTGGCGAACGAGGCGTTCCGCCTGGCGCAGTTCAAGCTGCCCATCGCGACGCACATCGTCTTCCGCCACGAGGAGCAGATCTGATGGCTACCTCCAAGGAAATGCGCAACCTGTCCGCCGAGGAGCTGAAGAAGCGCGCGGCAGAGCTCAAGGAGACGCTGTTCAACCAGCGGATCAAGCACCGCACCGGCACGCTTGAGTCTTCGGCGGAGATCGGCAAGAACAAGCGCGAACTCGCTCGCGTCCTCACCATCCTGGGCGAGAAGAGCGCAGCCGCGAAGCCGGCCGAGAAGAAGGCCTAAGGAGCGAAAAATGGCTGACGACGTGAAGGCCCCCAAGGCCGAGAGCAAGGCAGAGCGCGGCCGCCCCAAGACCCGCATCGGGGTGGTCACCTCGACCAAGATGACCAAGACGGTGGTGGTGAAGGTCTCGCGGCGCGTCAAGCACGCCCGCTACGGCAAGTACGTGAACAAGGCCGTGCAGTACAAGGCCCACGCCGAGGACCACGACCCCAAGAAGCCCACGCTGTTCGAGGGCGACGTGGTGCGCATCGTCGAGACCCGCCCGATGAGCAAGGACAAGCGTTGGCGCGTGGTGGAGACCATCCGCAAGGCCGCGCAGGTCTGACCCGTGACCGCCCGCGGCCGCGGGCACGAGGATTCAAATGATCCAGACAACCACCATGCTCGACGTGGCCGACAACTCGGGAGCCAAGCGCGTCGCGTGCATCAAGGTCCTTGGCGGCTCCAAGCGGAAGTTCGCTGGCATCGGCGACGTGATCGTCGTCGCCGTCAAGGAGGCGATCCCCAACGCCAAGGTGAAGAAGGGCGACGTGGCCAAGGCCGTCATCGTCCGCACCGCGAAGGAGATCGCGCGGCCGGACGGCAGCTACATCAAGTTCGACGGCAACGCGGCGGTCCTCATCTCGAAGGAGCTCGAGCCGCTGGGCACCCGCATCTTCGGGCCGGTGGCCCGTGAGCTGCGCGCCAAGAAGTTCATGAAGATCATCTCCCTCGCCCCCGAGGTCCTGTAGTCGGGCTTTTCCGGGAGCGAAGCGAGGACGCCATGCAAATCAAGAAGGGCGACACCGTCCAGGTGATGAAGGGCAAGGAAGCCGCCAACCTGCGCGGGACCGAGAAGAAGCCGCGCGGCAAGGTGATCGAGATCCTCGACACCAAGCAGCGCATCCGGGTCGAGGGGCTGCGCACGGTGCACAAGCACCTCAAGCGCGGCCGCAACCCCAAGCACCCCGAGGGTGGTCGCATCGAGCAGGTCGGGACGATCGCGCTGGCCAATGTCCAGCTGGTCTGCCCGAAGTGCGACAAGCCCACCCGCATCGGGACGCGCAAGGTCGACATGGGCGGCGAGAAGGGCATGAAGAACCGCCGCATCTGCCGCAAGTGCAACGAGCTCATCGACAAGTGACCGGGCGCGTGAGCGCCCGCTGATCGGCGGGATGTGACACCACGCCCGACCGAAGCAGGGAGAGACGAAATGGCTGAGGACAAGAAGGAAAAGGCCGAGAAGCCCGAGAAGGCCCCCAAGGCGGAGAAGCACGCCAAGCCCGAAGGCGAGAAGAAGGCCAAGGGCGAGGGTGGCGAGAAGAAGGGCGACAAGAAGGCCGGGGAGAAGCGGGGCAAGAAGGGCGACCAGGGCTGGGAGCTCGCCCCGGCTGGCACCCCCGACCAGAAGAAGGGTCCGGCGCGGCTGCGCATGCGCTTCGAGAAGGAGCTGGCTCCGCAGCTGATGAAGGAGCTGGGCCTGAAGAACCGCATGCAGGTCCCGCGGGTCGTCAAGGTCGTGGTGAACATGGGTCTGGGCGAGGCGATCTCCAACCCCAAGATCCTCGACGGCTGCGTCCAGCAGCTCGCGGCGATCACCGGGCAGAAGCCGGTCATCACCCGCGCCCGCAAGGCGATCAGCAACTTCAAGCTGCGCGCTGGCCTGCAGATCGGCGCGATGGTGACCATGCGCAACGACCGGGCGTGGGAGTTCATCGACCGCCTGGTGAACGTGGCGCTGCCCCGCGTCCGTGACTTCAAGGGCGTGTCGCCCAAGGCCTTCGATGGCCGAGGCAACTACACCCTGGGTCTGCGCGAGCAGGTGATCTTCCCCGAGATCAACTTCGACCAGGTCGAGAAGATCAAGGGCTTGAACGTCTCCATCGTGACCACCGCGCGCAATGACGAGCACGGCCGGGCGCTCTTGAAGAGCCTGGGCATGCCCTTCAGGACGTAAGCACACTTGCAAAGGCGAGCGGGGTGGGGTATGTCCCCGCGCCCGCTCGCCGTTGACTGCGAACCGGACGGATTTCCTCGAGGAAGTCGGAGCGAAGATGGCAAAGCTTTCGAAGATGGCCCAGGCGTCGCGCAAGCAGAAGTTCAGCACGCGCAACTACAACCGCTGCCCCGTCTGTGGCCGCCCCCGCGCTTACCTGCGCAAGTTCCAGATGTGCCGCATCTGCTTCCGGAACCATGCGCTCAAGGGCGAGATCACCGGCGTGATCAAGTCGTCCTGGTAGCGGGCAACCTGGCTCGCACCCCTTCGCCGGCGGCCGTCTGGCCGCGGGCAGGGCTCAAGCTTTTCTGGAGAAGGAACTAATCATGTCGATGACGGACCCCGTTGGGGACATGCTCACCCGGATCCGCAACGCCTCTCGCGCAGGCCACGAGAAGGTCGTGATCCCCGGCTCCAAGTTGAAGGAGCGCATCGCCAACGTCCTCAAGGACGAGGGCTACATCAAGGACGTGGTCATGCACCGCGTCGAGGGTAGGGGCGGCGAGATCACCGTGCTGCTGAAGTACGGTCCGAACCGCGAGCCGGCGATCACCGAGATCCGCCGCGTCTCCAAGCCCGGCCTGCGGCGCTACGTGCCGTCCACCGAGATCCCGCGCGTGCTCAACGGCATGGGCGTGGCGATCCTGTCCACTTCGAAGGGCATCATGGTGGACCGCGATGCCCGGAAGCAGAACGTCGGCGGCGAGCTGATCTGCACGATCTTCTAGCCCCAGAAGAGGAAGCCATGTCGCGCATTGGAAAGCTGCCGATCAAGATTCCCGAGAAGGTCAAGGTCACGCTCGACGGAGCGACCGCGCTCAAGGTCGAGGGACCCAAGGGCAAGGTCCGGGTTCCGTTCAACCCGCAGGTCAAGGTCGCCGTGAAGGATGGCGAAGTGACCGTCACCCGCCCCAGCGACGAGCGCCTCCCCAAGGCTCTCCATGGCCTGACCCGCACGCTGATCAACAACGCCATCAAGGGCGTCACCCAGGGCTACGAAGAGATCCTGGAGATCAGCGGCGTCGGCTTCAAGGCCGAGGCCAAGGGCAAGGTGCTGAACATGGCGCTGGGGTTCAGCCACCCGGTCGACTTCCCCATCCCCGAGGGCATCACCGTCGAGGTGGAGAAGAACACGCGTGTCACGCTGAAGGGCGTGGACAAGCACCTGGTGGGAATGACCGCAGCGCAGATCCGGTCTATCCGCAAGATGGAGCCCTACAAGGGCAAGGGCATCAAGTACGCGACCGAGAAGGTCCGTCGCAAGGTTGGCAAGCAGGGCGCCGCCTAGGGCCCGTAACTGTTTCTCATCGAGCGGTCGCGTCGCGGCCGCTCGAAGGAGCGAGTCATGAACCAGACAGCAGAGAGTCGCCTCAAGCGCAAGCAGCGCATCCGGCGCAAGCTGAGCGGGACCCCCGAGCAGCCGCGCCTCACGGTCTACAAGAGCCTGAAGCACATCTACGCGCAGGTCGTGGACGATGCCTCCGGCAAGACCCTGGTCTTCGCGTGCGATCTCGATCCGGCGCTGAAAGACGAGCTGAAGGCGAAGAAGCACAAGAAGACCGAGGTGGCTCAGAAGGTCGGCGTCCTCGTGGCGAAGAAGTGCCTCGAGAACAAGATCGAGAAGGTGGTCTTCGACCGCAACGGTTTCCCCTACCACGGGCGCATCTCGGCGGTGGCCGACGCGGCGCGCAAGGCGGGCCTCAAGTTCTAGTCAACAGTCGACTGAGACACGTCGACTAGCAGGTCAGGAGAAGGACCTTGGCGATTCCGATCAATCCGAACGACATGGAGCTGACCGACCGCGTGGTGCATATCAACCGCGTGGCGAAGGTGGTGAAGGGCGGTCGGCGGTTCTCGTTCTCGGCGCTGGTGGTTGTGGGCGACGGGGCCGGGCACGTGGGAGTGGGCTTGGGCAAGGCGAACGAAGTGCCCGAGGCCATCCGCAAGGGCGGCGAGCAGGCAAAGAAGCACCTGTTCAAGGTGCCGCTCGAGGGAGACACCATCCCACACGAGGTGCTCGGGCACTTCGGCGCTGGTCGCGTGCTGCTGAAGCCGGCCAGTGCCGGTACCGGCGTCATCGCGGGCGGCGCGGTCCGCGCGGTCATCGAGGCTGCGGGCATCCGCAACATCCTGACCAAGAGCCAGGGAAGCCGGAACCCGCACAACGTCGTGAAGGCGGTCATGGACGGCCTGAAGCGGCTCAAGAACGCAGAGGGCATCGCGCTCCTCCGCGGCAAGAACGTCCAGGAGCTGCGCGGCTAGCCGCGTCGGAGAACGACCCAATGTCTGGAATCAAGGTCAAGCTCATCGCCAGCAGCGCCGCCCGGTCGAAGGACCAGCTCGCGACGTTGAGGGGTCTGGGCCTCAGCAAGATGGGGCAGGAGCGCATCCTGCCCGACAACGCCTCGACGCTGGGCATGTGCCAGAAGCTCAAGCACATGGTCGCGTGGGAGCGCGTGAACGAGGCTCCGCCGCCGAGCACCACCAAGGCCCGCCGCGCGAAGAAGACGGCTGCACAGGCCTGACGACATCGCGGGCCCGAGAGGGCTCGCACGGAGAACGCGATGATTAACCTTTCGCAGCTCAAGGCGCCCAAGGGTAGCCGGGGAACCAAGAAGCGCGTCGGCCGCGGCCAGGGTTCCGGCTGGGGCAAGACTGCAGGCCGCGGCCGACGCGCTTCTTGGTGCCCCGGCTACCCTTGGGCGCCTTGAGC